>JACQAI010000538.1 GCA_016195115.1 Pseudomonadota bacterium | reverse complement strand
GCACGGCTTCCCCGAGCTCGCCTACAGCTGGCGCAAGGTTTTGCTCCCGCTGGCGGCCGCCGGCTATCACGCCATCGCGCCCGACCAGCGCGGCTATGGTCGCACCACCGGCTGGGATCCTGCCTACGACGGCGACCTCGACTCCTATCGCCTGCCGAACCTGGTCGACGACGTCATCGCGCTGCTCGCCGCGCTCGGCCACCGCGACGTCGCCGCGGTGGTCGGCCACGATTTCGGCGCGTCGGTCGCGGCGTGGGGCGCGCTGCTGCGGCCCGACCTGTTCGGCAAGCTCGCCCTGATGAGCGCGCCGTTCGGTGGCCCGCCGGCGCCAGGCGCCTTGTCGCGCCAGGCCGTGTTCGATGCGCTCGCCACGCTGCCGCGGCCGCGCAAGCACTACCAGGACTATTATTGCGGCCGCGACGCCGATACGAACATGCGCCACGCGCCGCAGGGTATCGCGGCGTTCCTGCGCGCCTACTACCACCACAAGAGCGCCGACTGGGTCGACAACAAGCCATTCAAGCTCGCCGGCTTCACGGCCGGCGAGCTCGCCAAGATGCCGACCTACTACATCATGGACCTGGCACCCGGCATGGCCGAGACCGTGGCGAAAGAGATGCCGTCGGCCGCCGAGATCGCCGCCTGCCGCTGGCTGACCGACGCCGAGCTCGCCGTCTACGCCGGCGAGTTCGCGCGCACCGGCTTCCAGGGCGGCCTGCAATGGTACCGCTGCCGCACGCCCAAGATCCTCGAGGAGCTGACCCAACACCACGGCCGCACGATCGACGTGCCCGCGACGTTCATCTCGGGCAAAAGCGATTGGGGCGTCTACCAGACCCCCGGCGCACTCGAACGCATGGCGAGCCACGCCTGCACGCAGTGGCGCGGAACTCACCTGCTCGACGGCGCCGGCCACTGGGTGCAACAGGAGCAACCCGAGGAAGTGGTGCGGTTGCTGCTGGAATTCCTGCGCTCAACCTAATCCCTCCCCCGTGCGCGCAGCGCATGGGGGAGGGTAGGGTCTATCGCACGGACACATTTGCGAGCCTGAAGCCATGAGCGATGGCTTGGAAGCGCTGAAGGCCGCGATGCATGGTGATGGGGCCGGGCGGCCTGGCGTCGCGGGCGCCGCTCCATGCGCCGAGCCGAGCGATGATCCAGGCGGCCCACGGCAGGGATTGCGGTTTGAAGGGGTTGCTAAGGCGGGTTGTGCGGCCGTTGACGTCGGCGGCGATGACCTCGAGGACGGCGATATCGTCGTGCTCGAAGGCAGCCAGGGCCGGCCGCTGATCGGCGCCATCGCGGGCATGGACGAGCTGCATGCAGATGACGGCGGCCCGCAGCGCGATCAGCGCCAGCTTGCGCAAGGCATGCGGGCTTTCGACCTGACTGTCTTCGAGCCCGAGGCCTTGGCTCTTGAGGGTGCGGAACAACTGCTCGACATGCCAACGCCGCCGGTAGTCGGCGATCATGCGATGGGCAGTTTTGAGCGAGCTGATCGGCGCGCTCGACAGCAGCCGCCAATGCACGGGCGGACCGCCCTTGGGCGGATCGATTTCGCGCACGTCGAGAGCGTAGAGCGCGACGCTTTTCGGCAGCGTGCGATCGACCCCTTGGAGCGGCCGCCGGAGCGCGACCGGCCCATAGCGCAGCACCATCTTGGCGGTTCGTGCAGCGCGACCCGGGACCGCGGGCAGCTCAAGCGTGAAGCGGTCAGCGATCGGCAGGCTATCGAGATGCTCGAACAGGTGGCCGCCGTCGGCCAGGTTGCGCTCGGTCTGAGCGCGCACCAACAGCTCGACGTCAGCCGGCCGACGCGCGAACGCGGCGTAGACATCGCCCTCCCGATCGGCAATCACCGTGACGCTGCTCGCGCCGGCTCCGCGCAGGCACGCCGCGGCTTCGGCTCCGACCAGCCAGCGGCTGGATTCTTTCTCGGCCATGCCGCGAGATCGCACGCCGCCCGCCGGGACATGCCGCTCCCAGAGCTGCGTATCAACCAGTCCCAGAACCACGCCGCTGTCCGCATCGACCACCAGCACGGGGTGCACGAAAAACCCCGGATCGGTGCCATTGCCGCCACGTCCGAACGTCGATTTGCGCCGGCGCTGCCGCGAGAAGTTGATCTCGCTCGTATCTTGGATCGCCAGCACGCGCCGCCCCGCTACCTGCGCCAACACGTGCGATCGGGCCGATGCGATCAGCTCTGCCTCGCTCACGCGCTCATTGTGCAAGAAGCGGCTCACCGCCTTCTCGCCAGCCTCGCCCTCACCCAGCTGCTTCAGCGTCACGGTGCGCAGCAATACCAAGCGATCGAGCACTTGCTGCCCCTTTTTCGCAGCCGCTCGTCGCCAAAACAGCCGAGATCTTCCGACCCGTTCATCGCGGTCTCCTCCAGCAGGACCGCGCCACATCGAATCACTCACGCCGCCGCTCCGCCATGACAATCGACGTTCCGAGTCAACATGTCGCAACATCGCATCCTCCGACACACAAGATGTGTCCGTGCGATAGGGGTAGGGTGGGGGCACGAAGCAGCCACGCACGCCAGCGCGTGTCGTGCGTGAGGGCCCCCTCCCTACCCTCCCCCACGCTTCGCGCGGGGGGAGGGGTTATGATTATGAGTTGCTGCGCCGGCACGTAAACACGTGGACCAATTCCTCCAGCATGTGCTGAACGGCACGGTCCTGGGCGGCACCTACGCGCTGCTCGGGATCGGCTTGACCTTGATCTTCGGCATCATGCGCGTGGTCAACTTCACCCACGGCGAGCTCTACGCCTTCGGCGCCTACATGGCCTACATGCTGGTGACGCTCGCCGGACTCGACTTCTTTCTGTCGATCGCGCTGGCGGCGCTGCTCGGCGTCGCGCTGGGCGCGTTGATCGAGATCGTGCTGCTGCGACCGCTGCGCGGCGCCGATATCGACACCGTCATGCTGGTGATGATCGGCGCCTGGATCGCGCTGCAGAATACCGAGCAGCTGATCTGGGGCGGCGTCGCCAAGCTGGTGCCGGCACCGTTCGGCAATCAACCGCTCGTGTTCGGCCCGGTTTCGGTGATGCCGCTCCGGCTCTTCATGCTCGGTACCGCCGTGGCGCTGCTGGTCGGCTTCTATCTGGTGATCAACCGCACCAAGCTTGGTGTCGCGCTGCGTGCCACCTTCCAGGATCCCGACACCGCAGCGTTGATGGGCGTCAACGTGCCCTTCATGCACACCGCGACGTTCGCGCTCGGCTCGGGCCTGGCCGCGGTCGCGGGCGCGCTGCTCGGTCCGATTTTCCTGGTCAATCCGACCATGGGCGACCTCGCCGGCCTCAAGGCCTTCGCGATCGTCATCCTCGGCGGGCTCGGCAACATCGTCGGCGCGACCGTCGGCGGCTTCGTGCTCGGCTGGATCGAGGAGTTCGGCGCCGGCTACCTGTCGACCGGCTATCGCGACGCCATGGGCTTCATCCTCATCATGGTCGTGCTGGCCCTCAAGCCGCAGGGCCTGTTCGCCGCCAAGGAGCGCGTCGGGTGATCGCGCACGCCGCACGCCGCCAATGGGGCTGGCTGGTCGTCGCCGTCCTGGCCTCGGTGCCGGTGTGGCTGACCGACCCGTACGTGATCTCGGTGCTGGTGCTCGCCGGCATCTTCATCGTCGCGGCGATCAGCCTCAACCTGCTGCTCGGCTACACGGGCCAGCTCAGCCTCGGCCACGTCGCCTTCTTCGGCATCGGCGCCTACACGAGCGCGCTGCTGTCGCGCGGCTTCGACCTCGACGTCGTGCTCGCGGCGCCGCTCGAGGTCGATCCCAAGCCGGTCTGGCTCGCGTTCGCCGGCGCGGTCATCGTCGCGAGTCTATTCGGCTGGCTGATCGGCAAGCTGTCGTTCCGCGTGCGCGGCGCCTACTTCGTCATCGTCACGATCAGCTTCGCCCAGGTCATGCGCCTGGTCGCGCTCAACTGGGTCGACCTGACCGAAGGTCCGATGGCGCTGACCAACATCCCGCCGCTGACCATGTGGATCCCGGGCCAGGGCGTCGTGCCGCTCACCAAGAAGGTCGGCAACTACTGGCTGGTCCTCGCGGTCGGCACGGTGTGCTTCCTGATCGTCCAGCGCGTCGTCGGCTCGCGGGTCGGCCGCGCCATGATCGCGCTGCGCGAGAACGAGGCGCTGGCGCGCTCCGTCGGGGTCGACGTGACCCGCTATCTCGTCGTCGCGGCGGTGCTGTCGGCCGGCATGGCGGGCGCCGCGGGCGCGCTCTATGCCCACTACATCCGTATCGTCGATCCCGACATCTTCGCGTTCATCTACACCGTCACGATGGTCATCATGGTGGTGACCGGCGGCAAGGGCACCTTGGCCGGTCCGGTGGTCGGCGGCCTGATCTTCGGGCTGCTGCCCGAGCTGCTACGCGACGTCGCGCGACCCGAGGTTCAGTGGATCTGCTACGGCGTCGCCATGATCGTGATCGTCTTCTTCCTGCCGCGCGGCATCGTGCCGGCGCTGACCGAGCGCATCGGAGCACGGCCGTCATGACCGAGACCGTGCTCGCACTCGACGGTGT
>JACQAI010000502.1 GCA_016195115.1 Pseudomonadota bacterium | reverse complement strand
CCCGCCCTGCGTTTTGGCCGTCCTGCTGAGCTGCGTCGTCCATGATCCACCTCCTTCAGAGATGTTCATGATACGTTCTTTACAGTGAAATGGCAATACCCATTTGGTGTAAATAGATACCAGGCGGGTTTCCGGGCGCGACCGGCCGCCCGGCCTCACGGCCTGCGGCCGTACTGTACGAAGCGTTGGGCGGCGCCGTCCCAGCGCATCGCCTGCATGAAAGCGTCGACGTAGGCCGCGGCTGTGGCGCCGTAGTCCGACACCAGCCGGCGATCTCGGCGGGCGCCTTGATCGGGCGTCACTTCACGTACACCCAGTCCGGCTGCAGGAACGGAAACGCGATCAAGCCGACGATCGCCGTCACCGCGATCAGCGCCGGGTTGTTCACCTTCCAGAGGAACAGCACCGCGAGGCTGGCAAGGCCGATCAGGGCGGTCAGCCAGTCGCCGATCGCGATCTTGCCCAAGAGGATGCAGGCGCCGGCGATCGTGCCGATCGCGGCCGCGTAGGCACCCTTCACGAAGCCCTGGACGTTGAGATTGTTGCGGTGCCGGATCAACACCGGGGCGGCGACCAGCACCAGGATGAAGGACGGCAGGAAGATGCCGACGGTCGCGACCAGCGAGCCCCAGAACCCGGCGACGATGTAGCCGACGAAGGTCGCGGTGATCACGACGGGGCCGGGGCTGATCATGCCGACCGCGACCGCGACCAGGAACTCGCGCGGGCCGAGCCAATGGGCTTCCTCGATCAGGCCTTTCTCGAGGAACGGCACGATCACGAGGCCGCTGCCGAAGGTCAGGCTGCCGGCCTTCAGGAAAAACAACATCAGCTGACCGAGGGTGGCGGGCGCGGTCGCCGCCGCGGCCGCGGGAACCGCGGCAAGCGCCGCGCTCGATGCTCCCGCGAGCGCCGCACCCGCGAGTGCGGTGGTGGTCGCCGCCTTGCGGCGGAACAGCGAGCCGTACCAGGCGATGCCGATCAGGCCCGAGATGATGAACATGACCGCGACCTCGGCCTCGAGCACCACGGTGACGACGAAACACGCGCCGGCGAGCACCCACTGCAGCCAGTCCTGCATGCCGAGCTTGGTCAGCCGCCAGCACGAATGGATGATCAGCGCGATCACGGCCGGGCTGACGCCGTAGAAGATCGCCGTGATCCACGACAAGCCGCCGAAGTAGACGTAGAGCGCGGCCAGCGCGGCGACCATCACGAAGTTGGGCAGGATGAAGGCCCAGCCGCCGGCCCAGGCGCCCCAGAAGCCGCAACGCATGTAGGAGATGAAGATGCCGACTTGAATCGCGAGCGGCCCGGGCAGCGACTGGCAGACCGCGATGGCATCGCGCATCTCGGTCGTGCTGAGCCACTTCTTCTCCTGGACCAGCTCCTTCTCCATCTGCCCGACCAGCGCGACCGGCCCCCCGAACCCGAGCGAGCCAAGCCGCAGGAAGTACCTCACCACCTCGGAAATCCGACCCTTCTCAGCCATGAGCGTTTCTCGCTTTCCCTGGTGTTTGTTGAGCGCCGCCGCACGTGCCGGGTTCAGGAGGCACGCCCACGGTTCGGCCGCGGTGAAGCGCACCCGTGCGCGGCCGCAGCGCGTCGGCCGCACCGGTCAAACCCTGCGCCTTGAAGCTGAAGATCGGCCCCGCGGTCACGGCATTGCTCTCCCCCTCGACACGTCGAGCGGTGAGCAGGGCTTGGACGGCGAGCCGTCTTGGGAGCACCGGGAGCCTGCGAGCCCCGGCTGTGCCGCCAAAACTATGCTCTCAGCCTCACTCGATCAAGCGAGTCACGCGGTCGCGCCGCTCAGCTCTTCGCCCGGTTGAGCTTGTCGAGCGCGGCGCGCAGGCCGGTCGCGAGCTTCTCGGCCGAGTCGTTGGCCCAGAAGTGCATGTAGAACAGCCGCGGCTGGTCATCGAGCATGTGGCTGTGCAGCGCGGTCACCTCGATGCCGTTGTCGCGCAAGGTCTTGAGCACGGGATTGACCTCTTTCGCGATCAACACGAAATCGCCGGTGATCGCCGCCTTGCCGCCGCCGGTCGGCTGGAAGTTGATGACGTTTCCGGTCCCCATGGTGTACGGCACCGCCATCCCGGCGTCCGTGATGGCTTCGGCGCGCGCGATATTGAAGCCCAGCACGCCGCCGTTGTTGGCGCCTTTGGCGCCGAGCGTCTTCTCGACCGCCGCGGTGTCGAAATCGATCGCGGGCGGCGGGCCGCCGGCAGCCGGCGCGGTCAGCGGCGTCTTGCTCTCAGCCAACCCCGCGCGCACCGCGGCGGCCAATTTGACCACGTCGCCGTGCCCCATGTAGTGCATGTACATGGTCGCGGGCGCCGAGCGCAGCAGGTGATTGTGCAAGGCGGTGATCTCGATGCCGCCGTCGACCAGCTTCTTCATCACGGGGCCGACCTCCTCGTGCAGCAGCACGAGGTCGCCCATCACCATGCCGGTGTTGCCCATCTTCTGGAAGACCAGATAGCTGCCGAGCGCCAGTGCCGGCTTGATCGGCACGCCGTCCAACGTGACCTGCAGGT
>JACQAI010000501.1 GCA_016195115.1 Pseudomonadota bacterium | reverse complement strand
TGGATCCCGGCTTTCGCCGGGATGACGGGAAAAAGATGGCGAAAGAGGGGATTTCCTCACACGCTCGAAAGCCGGGATGACGGTGTGAGAGCCCGCCACACCTACACCGTCAACTCGAACGCATCTCGCTCAGGCGACCGCGCCGCCGTCGACGACCTGACGCAGGAATCGGTCGCACGCCGCGAGCTGGCTGAGCGCGACGAACTCGTCGGCGCGGTGCGCGTCGTCGATCGAGCCGGGCCCGCAGATCACCGCGGCGATGCCGGCGCGCTGGAACAAGCCGGCCTCGGTCGAGAAGGCGACCGTGCCGGCGCGGTTCTGGCCGGTCAGGCGCAGCGCCAAGCGCACCGCCGGCGAGTCCGGGTCGGGCATCAGGCCGGGGACCTCGACGCGGCACGCCGTGACGGCATCGGCGCGGGCATCGCGCGCCTTGAGCCGCGGCCGGAGGTCGTCCGCCACGAAGCGCGCGGCGCGCGCCAGCAGCTCCGCCGAATCGTCCCACGGCACGTTGCGGAACTCCCACTGCAGCTCGGCGCGCGCCGCGATGATGTTCATCGCCGTGCCGCCCGCGATGGTGCCGACATTGTAGGTCGTGTACGGCGGCTCGAAGTCGCCGGTCGGCCGCGCGCGCCGCTCGGCCGCGCGCGCCTCTTCCTCGATGAACGCGATCATCGAGCTGGCCGCGGCGATCGCGTTGACGCCGTGCTGCGGCTGGCTCGAGTGCGCCGGCACGCCGGTGATCACCGTCTGGTTGGCGCAGATGCCCTTGTGCGCGTTGACCACGCGCATCGAGGTCGGCTCGCCGATGATCGCCAGGCGCGGCGCGATGCCGGCGGCCTTGAGGTCGGCGATCAGATGGTGGACGCCGAGGCAGCCGACCTCCTCGTCATAGCTGAACGCGAGATGGATCGGCTCGGGCAGCCGGCGCGCAACCAGCTCGGGCACCAGCGCCAGCGCGGTCGCGATGAAGCCCTTCATGTCGGCGGTGCCGCGGCCGTAGAGCCGGCCGTCGCGCTCGACCACGGTGAACGGATCGCTCGACCATGCCTGGCCGGCGACCGGCACGACGTCGGTATGGCCCGACAGCACGATGCCGCCCGGACCGGCGCCGACGGTCGCGAACAAATTCGCCTTGGTGCGCTCGTCGTTGAAGGTCAGCCGCGCCGCGACGCCGGAGCGCGCCAGGGTGTCGCGCACGAACTCGATCAGCGCCAGGTTGGAGTCCTGGGAGACCGTCGGCAGCGCCACCAGCCGATCGAGCAGCTCGACCGGCGTCAATGATGTCACGGCACCGCGCCGCCGCTGTTCTGGCCGGTCGAGCTGATCATCGACATGAATTCGCGCCGCGTGTCGGGGTTGGAGCGGAACGCGCCGAGCAGCCGGCTCGTCACCATGCTGACCCCCGGCTTGTGGACGCCGCGCGTGGTCATGCACTGGTGCTGCGCCTCGATCCAGACGGCCACGCCCTTGGGCTGCAGCACCTCGTCGAGCGTGTTGGCGATCTGCGCCGTCATCTTCTCCTGGATCTGCATGCGCCGCGCGAAGATCTCGATCAGGCGCGCGAGCTTCGAGATGCCGATCACGCGCGTGCTCGGCAGGTAGGCGACGTGCGCCTTGCCGATGATCGGCGCCATGTGATGTTCGCAAAACGATTCGAACCGTATGTCGCGCAGCAGCACGATCTCGTCGTAGCCCTCGGTCTCCTCGAAGGTGCGCTGCAGCATGTCGACCGGGTCGACGCCGTAGCCCGAGAACCACTCCTCGTAGGCCTTGACGACGCGCTTGGGCGTATCGAGCACACCCTCGCGATCAGGATTCTCGCCGGCCCAGCGGATCAGCGTGCGCACGGCCTCTTCGGCCTGGGCCCGGGTCGGTTTTTCGGTCGCCCGGGAGCCGTCGAGCGGTATGTAAGAAGCGGCCTTTGCCACGGCAGAAATCCTTTCCGTGCGGGCGGGACGTCGCGTCGCGGTCCCGCGAGAAGCCACGATCACGCCTCGATCAGTTGAGCCGGACCGCTTGATGGGGCGAGTCCAAGGAGAACGCCGGAATCGCTGCGTCGAAGCGCTCGCCGTCCGCGGTCTCCATCTGATAGGCGCCGACCATGATGCCGGACGGCGTCGAGAGCGGCGTGCCGCTGGTGTATTCGAAGCTGTCGCCCGGCTTGAGCACCGGCTGCTCGCCGACGACGCCGGGGCCGCGCACCTCCTGCACCCGTCCGAACGCATCGGTGATGCGCCAGTAGCGCGTGACCAGCTGGACCGTCTCGCGCCCGCTGTTCTGGATCCGCACGTGGTAGGCCCAGACGTAGTTGCTGTCGGGCGGCGACGAGCGCTCCTCGAGATACTTGGGCTCGACGGTGATCGAGATCGATCGGGTGGTCTTGCTGTACATGGCGCGAGCGGTCCGCATGACAATCGACTGGCCGGAGCGATCGCCGGAGGGCCGCCGAGCAGGCGGCGTCCGGTTCGGCCCCGGCCTCAAGCCATATTAGGCGGCGCCGGTCGGTTGTCCAGCCAGGGGGGCGGTGGCCGGCCGCCGGCAAAAAAACGCCGGCACCCTCGGGTGCCGGCGCTCGGTCGCTTGGGGGGACCGGCCCGGTCCGGCGCAGCCTGGGCTGCGTCGGACCGGATCCGAGCCCGTCTAGCGGATCGTGACCACGACCCGGCGGTTGCGCGGCTCGCGCACGCCGCGGGCGGTCGGC
>JACQAI010000500.1 GCA_016195115.1 Pseudomonadota bacterium | reverse complement strand
TTCGGCGCCGGCGCCGTGCTCAACGCCACCGGTGAGCGCGACATGGAGCATCTGGGCGGCCTCATCCATCGCATGCCGGTCACTGCCTTTGCCTTCCTGACCGGCTGCATCGCCATCTCGGCGCTGCCGCCGCTCAACGGCTTCGTCTCGGAGTGGCTGACCTTCCAGGCCATCCTGGTCAGTCCGCAGTTGCCGCAGTGGGGGCTCAAGCTTTTGGTTCCGGCGATCGGCGCAATGCTGGCGCTGTCGGCGGCGCTGGCGGCGGCGTGCTTCGTCAAGGCGTTCGGCATGACGTTCCTCGGCCGGGCGCGCCGGCCGGCGGCGAGCGCGGCGCACGAGGTCGATCGGTGCTCGCTGGCCGCGATGCTGATCCTGACCGCGCTGTGCATCCTGGCCGGGGTGTTTCCCGGCCTGGTGATCGATGCGCTCGAGCCGACCATCCGGCTGCTCACCCATGGCGTCCGCATGCCGGAGCAGTCGGGCAATGCCTGGCTGACCGTGATTCCCGTCACGGCCAGCCGCAGCTCCTACAACGGGCTGTTGCTGCTCGCCTTCATCATCCTCTCGGCGAGCCTCACGGCCGCCGCGATCCACCGCCTCGCCTCGGGCGTGGTGCGCCGCTCGGCGGCGTGGGATTGCGGCCATCCGGATCCCAGCCCTCTGACGCAGTACACCGCCGGGAGCTTCGCCCAGCCGATCCGCCGGGTGTTCGGCACGCTGGCGTTCGCCGCCCGCGAGCGCGTCGACATGCCGCCACCGGGCGACCTCCGCGCGGCACGCATGACGGTGCAGCTGCGCGACCGGATCTGGGACGGGCTGTATCGGCCGATCGCCGCCGGGATCGATCTCGGCAGCGGGCAGCTCAATTATTTCCAGCAGCTGACGATCCGGCGCTACCTGAGCCTGGTGTTCATCGCGCTCGTGCTGCTCCTGAGCGTGCTCGCGCTATGGCAATGACCCTCGACCTGATCGTCCAGGCGACCCAGATGGCGCTCGTCATCGCGCTGGCGCCGCTGCTCACCGGTCTCGTGCGCAAGCTCAAGGCGCGGCTGCTGCGTCGGCGCGGACCGTCGCTGATCCAGCCCTACCGCGACCTGATCCGCCTGGCGCACAAGGACGCCGTGGTCGCCGCGAATGCCTCATGGCTGTTCCGCGCGGCACCTTATCTAGTGTTCGCCACCACGTGGGTGGCGGCCGCGCTGGTTCCGACCTTCGCGACCAACCTCATTTTCAGCTGGTCGGCCGACCTGATCGCGATCGTCGCGCTGCTGGCAACCGCCCGCTTCTTTCTGGCGCTCGCCGGCCTCGACGTCGGCACCAGCTTCGGCGGCATCGGCTCGAGCCGCGAGGTCATGATCGCTTCGCTTGCCGAGCCCGCCATGCTGCTGATCGTCTTCACCGTCGCGCTGCTCGCCGGCAGCAGCCAGCTGTCCTCGATCGCCGACTTCATGCTCAACGCGACCGTCGGCATCCGGGTATCGCTGGCGCTCGCCCTGGTGGCCTTGATCATGGTCGGGGTCGCCGAGAATGCCCGCATTCCGATCGACAATCCGGCGACCCATCTCGAGTTGACGATGGTGCACGAGGCGATGGTGCTCGAATATTCCGGGCGCCATCTGGCGATGATCGAGGCGGCGGCCTGCCTCAAGCTGCTGCTCTACGTCTCGCTGATCGCCTGCGTCTTCGTGCCGTGGGGAACGGCACCCGAGCAGGCGGGCGCGCCGGCGTACCTGATCGGCGGCGTGTGCTACGTCGCCAAGCTGGCGGTCGGCGGTGCGCTGCTCGCGGGCTTCGAGACCGCGGTCGCCAAGATGCGCGTGTTCCGGGTTCCACAGTTCCTCGGCGCGGCCCTGATGCTCGGCCTGCTCGGCGCCCTCCTGCTGTTCGTGTCGCAGAGTCTGTGATGGGCGCGCTTCAGTTCGACATCGCCCATCTGCTGGCCGGCAGCCTGCTGCTGTTGAGCTTCATGCTGCTGTACCAGGACCGCATGTTCGGGCTGATCAACGTGTTCGCCTTGCACGCGTTCGTCCTGACCCTGTCGGTCGCCTGGCAGGCCCATATTCAGAATGCGCCGCACCTCTACGCGACCGCGGTCATCGCGCTGGTCTTCAAGGTGATCGTCATTCCGGGCGCGTTGCGGCGCATCATCCAAAGGCTGAACATCCACCGCACGCTCGAGACCGTCGTCGGGATCGGGCCGACCATGCTTGCCGGCATCGGGTTGTGCGCCTTGTCGATGGTCGTGATGCTGCCGGTCACCGCCGATGCCGATGCCCTGGCGCGCGAGGATCTGGCCTTCGCCCTGTCGGTATTCCTGCTCGGGCTCCTCATGATGGTGACGCGTCGGAATGCGGTCGGCCAGGTGATCGGCTTCATGTCGATCGAGAATGGCCTGGTGCTGGCAGCGACCGGGGCCAAGGGCATGCCGCTGGTGGTCGAGATCAGCGTCGCGTTCTCGATCCTGATCGCCTTCATCGTCATCGGCATTTTCCTCTTCAGGATCCGCGAACGCTTCGACACGGTCGACATTCAGGCGCTCGACCGCATGCGGGGAGAGCTCGGGTGAGCGGGGCGGGCTTCGACGCGGTGTTCGCGATCCTGACGATCCCAGCCGTCGCCGCCGGCGTTCTCGCGCTGCTGCCCGGCTATCGCCTGACCGCGCGGCTCAATGTGTTTGCGACGTTGCTGACGTTCGGGGCCGCGCTCTCGCTGCTGCTGGTGCGCCCGGAAGCGGGGTTGTTTCTCGCGATCGACGATCTGAACGTCGTCTTCATCGTCTTGACCACGTTCGTCGGCTTCACGACCAGCGCCTTCAGCGCCAGCTACATCGCGCACGAGCTCGAGATCGGGCGTCTCACGCCGACGTATCTGCGCTTCTACCACGCGATGTATCAGATCCTGATGTTCGCTATGAACCTGGCGCTGGTCGCGAACAATGTCGGCCTGATGTGGGTGGCAATCGAGTTCGCCACCCTGACCACCGTTCTGATGGTCGGAATCTATCGCACCCCCGAGGCGCTCGAGGCGGCTTGGAAGTATTTCATTCTGGGCAGCGTCGGGATCGCGATGGCGCTGTTCGGCACCATCATCGTCTATCTGGCGGCGCGTCCCGTGATCGGCGAGGGGCTCGACGCGATGGCCTGGAGCATCCTGGTCGAGCGCGCCGCCGGCTTC
>JACQAI010000499.1 GCA_016195115.1 Pseudomonadota bacterium | reverse complement strand
CGGCGCCGCGCTTGGCGATCACCGACGAACCGTAGCAATTCACGTGGAACGGCACCACGGGGTAGGGGAAGCCGCGCCGGTCATAGTCGAGATAGAGCACGGTGTTGATAAAGGCGTGCGGCAGGCCGAGCGCGTAGCGCATGCGATAGGCGTAGGCGACGTCGAAGCCGCGCTTGAGCAGATTGGCGGCGATGAACGACGCGCCGGCGCTGTGACCCGCGGTGCGAAACACGGTGTCGCGCGGCTCGCCCCAGACGTTCTCGGCACGATAGAAGCCCTTGCGCTCGAACGGCCGTGATTCGATCTCGTCGAGCGCGAAGACGCAGAACGCCGGCACGCCGTCCTCGATGAAGTTCTCGTACTGATCGTCGCCCCAGATCACGACGAAGTCGGGCTTGAAGGCGTCGAGCGCAGTGCGCACCGCGCGGAAGCCCTCGACCAGGCGGCGGCGATGCTCGCGCGCCGCGCCGGCGTCCTGGTTGGCGTCCCACTCGCGGCGCATCGCCGCCGGCCAGCGTGCCGGATCCTTGAATTCGGCCGGCACCTTGTTCGAGGCGAGCGCGCGCGTCAGGACGGCGTGCATCTCGTCGGCGGGCGCCATCAGCCCCGGATAGTGCGTGACCCCGAGACCCAAGAGCTCAGCCATGCGGATCCCTCCCTGGCTAGCGGCAGCTTCAGCAGGACGAGTGTATCCCACGGTCCCGAGCGGCCAAAGCGGCAACCGGAGCGGGATGCCGCGAATTCGCCCGCTACCGCCGGTTTGCGGCCTGTGGCTATACTGCCCGGGCGTCACCGGCTGGCCGTCACCGAGGAGGGCACGATGCTGTCACGAGTCCGACGTGGGATGTTGCTGGCGGGGCTCACCGCCGCGGTGTTTGGCAGCTGGATCGTCGAGGTCGCGGCCGGCCCGACGATGGACGCCATCAAGCGCGCCGGCGTCTTGAGCTGCGGCGTCTCGACCGGGGTCGCCGGCTGGTCGCAGCCCGATAGCCAGGGCCGCTGGACCGGCTTCGACGTCGACATGTGCCGGGCGATCGCCGCCGCCGTCCTCGGCGACGCCAGCAAGGTCAAGTTCGTGCCGCTGTCGGCGCAGCAACGCTTCACCGCGCTGCAGACCGGCGAGATTGACGTGCTGTCGAGCCGCGCTACCTGGAGCCTGATCCGCGACGCCTCGCTCGGCATCAACTTCCTGACCATCTCGTTCTACGACGGCCAAGGCTTCCTGGTGCCCAAGAAGCTCAATCTGAAGAGCGCGAAGGAGCTCGCCGGCGCGTCGATCTGCGTCCAGCCGGGCACCACCTCGGAGCTCAACCTCGCCGACTACATGCGCTCCAACAACCTGAACGCGCGCACCGTCGTGATCGAGGATCGCGACGCCGTCGAGCAGGCGTACTTCTCCGGCCGCTGCGACTCCTTCTCGACCGATGCGACCAGCCTCGCCGCGACGCGCGCCGCCAAGGCGGCATCCGCCGACGACCACGTCATCCTGCCCGACCGCATTTCCAAGGAGCCGCTTGCCCAGGCCGTCCGCCACGGCGACGACGAGTTCTTCGACATCGCCAAATGGTCGATCTACGCGCTGATCAACGCCGAGGAGAAGGGCGTGACCTCGGCCAATGTCGACGAGATGCTCAAGAACGAGGATCCGGAGATCAAGCGCCTGCTCGGCACCACGCCCGGCATGGGCAAGGCGCTCGGGCTCGACGAGCAGTGGGCCTATCGCATCATCAAGCAGGTCGGCAACTACGGCGATATCTTCGAGCGCAATGTCGGCATCAACACGCCGCTCCATCTCGAGCGCGGCCAGAACGCGCTGTGGACCCAAGGCGGTCTGATCTACGCCCCACCCATCCGCTGAGGACGCCGCGCGACAATCCCCTGCGCCGGGCGTAAGCCCGGCAGCCCATTGGGGGATGTGGGGATGGCAGGGGGATTGAGGGGAGACAATCGGCGAGGACATCCGATGCTGGCCGAGTTGGTGAGTGCGCTTCGCGCGCCACCCCTCCATCGCCCTGCCATCCCCACATCCCCCAAACGGGCGGAATGTCGCGCGCCGACATCGACGGTGACGACGTGACGCTGTCGCGGCGCAGCTTCATTCATCTGGTCGGGCGGGCCGGCGGGGCGGCGGCGGCGTATCGCACGATGGCGGCGATGGGGCTGCTGCCGGTCCCGGCCGCGTATGCCGGGCCGCCGGCGCTGGCGCCCGGCTCGGGCAAGGGCACGTCGGTCGTGATCCTGGGCGCCGGCATCGCCGGCATGGTCGCGGCCTACGAGCTCGGCAAGGCCGGCTACGACTGCCGCGTGCTCGAGGCCCGCGCGCGGCCGGGCGGGCGCAACTGGACCGTGCGCGCCGGCGACGTCGTCGAGGAGGTCGACTCGCGCCAGACCGTGGGCTGGGACCGCGGCGAGGCGATGTACTTCAATCCCGGTCCGGCGCGGCTGCCCTATCATCACCAGGGCATCTTGGGCTATTGCCGCGAGCTCGGCGTCGCGGTCGAGGTCATGGTCAACGACAACCGCGGCGCCTATTTCCAGGACGACGCGGCGTTCGGCGGCAAACCCCAGCTTGCCCGCGCGGTGATCAACGACTCGCGCGGCGTCATCGCCGAGCTTGCCGCCAAGGCGCTCGACCGCGACCTGCTCGACCAGCCGGTATCGACCGAGGACAAAGAGCGGCTGCGCGCCTATTTGCGCGCGTTCGGCGCACTCGACGAGGCGTTCAAGTATCGCGGCTCGCCGCGCGCCGGCTTCGCACTGCCGCCCGGGGCTGCGGATCAACCCGGCAAGCTCAATCAACCCTTAGACCTGCGCCAGCTGCTGCTGTCGGATTTCTGGCAATCGAAGATGCATTTCGGCGAGGCCTTCACCCAGGGCGCCACCATG
>JACQAI010000498.1 GCA_016195115.1 Pseudomonadota bacterium | reverse complement strand
CGACAGCACCACCCAGTCGGCGTTGAGCTTCAGGCCCAGGATCTTGCCCATGGTCAGCAGGCCGTCGCCCTGGCCGCCGGCCAGCGGCGCCGACAGCGCCAGCGCCGGCTGGGTCAGGCCGTTCAGGTCGCCCGGCACCAGCCCGTGGGTCGCGAACGCGATGACGCGGCGATTGACCAGGTTCGCCGTCTCGACCGCGCGCTCGGTGGCGGCAGCACCGACGAACACGTCCTTGTCGGGGTCGGCCTTGAGCGCGCGCGCGATGCTGCGCATCTCCTCGGCGGTTTCAGGCAGCCGCGGCAGCATCGCGAGATCGGCCGAGTCGGACTGCTCGGTCCGGGGTACGCTGCGCAGCTTGAGCGTGACGCCGCGCGTGGTCAGCGTGCCGGCATCGGCCACCTGGGTGCCGCGTGGCTCGTTCACTTGCTTGGCGCTGAACACCGGATCGCCGAAGCCGATGAACGGCCGGCGCTCGGCGCTGGCCGCCGGCAGCGCGCGCAAGGTCGCCAGCGCCGCGACCGACGGCAGCTGGGTGATCGCGACCTGGCGGGCGAGGAATGGCACCGGTTTGTAGCCGACGAACAGGGCCTGGCCCGCCTCGGTGGGCGATGCGGTCGGCGCGGTGACGAGCACGCCCAGCGGCAGCTGGCCGAGCGCCTTGTCGGTCACGACCAGCAGGCTGGTCGCGCCCTTCCAACCGGCTTCGACCGGCTTCAGCAGGGTCTCGTAGAGTTTGTGCGCCAGCGCGACGTCGAACGGCGGGATGTCGCCGGTGCGCTGGGCTTGCGGATCGAGCGCGCGGCGCAGCTGCTTCACCATGGTGTCGAGCTGAGCGGCGCCGAGCGACACCTTGGCGAACGCGGTCTGGCCGTGGTGCGGCACCGCCCACACGAAGGTGACGTCGTTCGAGGCGTAGGTCGCGAACAGCGTCTCGCCTGGGCGCAACGCCTGGCGCGCCTGCTCTAGTGTCGGCGGTTTCGGGTTGATGAGCTCCGCATAGCTCGGAAAGCGCCGCGCGATGTCTTGGCGCAACGCCTCGCGCGCCTGACGCAGCTGGGCGATCTGGTCGCGCAAGACGTCGATCGTGCCGGCATCCTGCTGATCGGCCGACTCGGCCAGGGCGTTGACCAGCGTGCCCTCGAGCCCGGCCAGCTCCTGGCCGCGGTCTTGCTCGCGCCGCGCCAGATCGGCCAGCGCCGGGTCGCGCAGGCTGGCGCGCGCGCTTGCCGCGTCGACCGCCTTCTGGACCGCCTGGCTGCGCGCCGCGTCGGCCAGGCGGAAGGCCTCTGCGGCGGCGTCGAGCTGCGCCTTGGTCTCGATCGGCGTGCCGCGCACCTCGGCGAGCAGGCGGATGTAGGCGTCGAGCAGCAGATGGAGGCGATGGGCGCGCGCGGTCGGGCCGTCCTCGGCCTGGGGCGTGCCGAGGAGGATGGGGAGCGCGGCGGCGAAGGCTTGCAGCGCCGGCTCGCGCAGGCCCTGCGCGGCGAGCGCCATGCCGAGATAGGCGCGGGCCAAGGCGGTGCCGTAGTGCTGCTCGCCCAGGAACTTGCGCCGCCGCTCGAGGACGCGGTTGACCATCGCGAGCGCCGGCTCGAGGCGCCCCATCTTGATCAGCGCGGTCGCCCAGTCGAGGCCGCCGAAACCGAACTTGCGCGTGCCGAGCTGATCGCCCGCCAGCCCGGCCATCATGGCGTCGTAGCTGGCCAGGGCTTCGGCCCAGCGCGCTTGCGCGACCAGCGCGCCGGCGAGCTCCGCGCGGGCGCCGGCCTGACCCCACGACCGCGTCGCGTCGATCGCCTCGTAGATACCGAGGGTCGCGCGCGCCAGCTGCTCGGCCTCGGTCGCGCGGCCCTGCGCCAGGACCGCCCAGCCGACCTGGGCGAGCCGCCCCGCGGTCCACGGGTGATAGCGGCCGACGTCCTTCAGCGTGTTGACCAGCGCGTGGCGCGCTTCGACCTCCGCGTCGACCAGCTTGCCCTGTTGCAGCAAGGTCCCGGCGAGCCGCGCGATCAGCTCATTGCGGCTGTTCTGAAAGAACTCGACCGGCGGCCGCTCGTTCGGCGGCAGGCTCGGCAGGTTGTGGAGGTAGGCGTCGCTCTGCTCGATCGCGGTGCGGAACGCGGCTTCGGCCTGCCGATAGAGGCCGCGCGCCTCCAGCAGATCGGCCTCGGCGCTGGCGACCGCGGTGCGCCAGGCCGGCCGATGCAGCGTGCGCATGTCGGCCGCGGGGGATGCCGCCGGCGCGGGTGCATCGTTGCCGGCCCGCTTGCCGCCGCCCATGCCGGGACCCCGCTGACCTTGATTGCCACGCGCCTGCGCCTCGCCGCGTTGGGCGCGCGGCGGCGCCTGGCCGAGCTCGGCGTAGAGCGCCCGGCTGCGCTCGAGCCAGCGCTCGGCCTCCGCCAGGTTGCCGCGCTTGATGTTGAACTTGACCAGCTGGTGATAGGTGACGAACAGCCGGCTGCGGGCGCCGCGCCGGTCGTCGATCTCGGTGCGCTCCTCGGCGTAGCGGATCGCCAGGGCAAAGTTGCCGGCCTGCGCCTCGGCCGACATCAGCCGCCCGAGAATCGGGCTGCGGTCGCTGCCGGCCTTGTCGGCGTAGGCCAGCGCCTGGCGCAGGTCGTCGAGCTGCTGGGTCATCCGGCCGACCTGGGCCGCGGCGGTGCCGCGCTCGAGATAGAAGCTCGCCAGGGCCGCGTCCGATTGCCCGACCGGCGGCTGGCGATCGGCGGCGGCCTTGGCGGTGCCGGCGCGCTGCGGGTCGGGTTTGTAGGCGCCGAGCACGCCGGTGATGTCGGTGACCGTGCGGGGCGGCGCGACCGTGAGCGCGGCCGGCTGCGCGGGCGCTGAGTCGCCTGGCGCGGTGCGGGCAGGGGGTGCCAGGCCCACGAGGAGGCCACAGCACAGGATCAGGCCGAGCCGGCCGAACGCCATTGAGAGCCCCGTCCCCGCGGCGAATTTGTGGTAAATAGTACCACCCTCCGGGGGCTGGCCGATGTGGCCGCGTTCACAGCCCGGCGCGTTCTGCGCCGGCGGCCCCCGTGAACCGATGGGACACCATGGCAACCGACCGCCGCCCCGAGTTCCGCAGCCTGTTCCAGCGCCATCCGCTGTTCCACAGCCTGACCGCGGCCGAGCTTGACGACCTGCTGCAGCACGCCAAGCTGGTGCGCCATCCGCCGCGCGCGACCTTGTTCTCGCGCGGCGATCCCGGCGGCCAGATGATCGCCGTGGTCTCCGGGCGGGTGCGCATCAGCCTGACGGGACCCGATGGGCACGAATTGATCCTGAACGTCATCGAAGCCGGCCAGCTGTTCGGCGAGATCGCCATGCTCGACGGTCGCGACCGCACCGCCGATGCGACGATCGTCGAGGCCACCGAGCTCCTGATCATCGACCGGCGCGACTTCCTGCCGTTCCTCGCCCGTCACTCCGAGGTCGCGGTGCGCCTGATGCTGACCTTGTGCGAGCGCATGCGCACGACCACCGATCAGATCGAGGACATCTTCCTGCTGCCGATCACGGCGCGGCTGGCCAAGAAGCTGCTGCAGATCGCGATGGCGCACGGCGAGGCCGGTCCCAAGGGCGTGCGCATCGGCGCGCGCCTGTCGCAGCGCGAGCTCGGCGGCATGCTGGGGGTGTCGCGCGAGAGCATCAACAAGCATCTCGGGGCCTGGCAGAAGGCCGGACTGGTGCGCATCGAGAGCGGCGCCATCACGGTCTTGGACCGCGCCGCGCTCGGCCGTCTGGCCGATGGCGGGATCGAGCCGTTCGTCGAGCCTTTGGAGCGGTCGGACAAGGCCCCCAAGAGCCGCCGGCGCGCCGTGTGAACCGCTTCATAACGGTAGGCTGGTAAATTGTGCTCAAATCAACGTCGACTTAACATCGAGCGTCTTGAGAGGTCGCAGCGATGCCCATCATGACCCGTTCGTGCCGGCTGGCCGGTGCCGCCCTGGCGGCGCTGGCGTGGGCCGGTGCGCCGCCCGGCTTGGCCGCCGAGCCGGCGGCGATCGTCGAGGACGTCCAAGGGCCGGTGAAGGATGTGCAGCCGTTCGACTACGTCGCGGCGGGCACGCGGATCGAGCTGCCGGGCCGTGCGATCCTCGTGCTCGGCTATCTCAAGTCGTGCGCCCGCGAGACCATCACGGGCGGCAAGGTCACGATCGGCGACGACCAGAGCACGGTCCAAGGCGGCGAGGTCAAGCGCGAGCGCGTCGAATGCGACGGCGGCCGCATGCAGCTGACCACGGCGCAGGCGAGCAAGAGCGGAGTCATGGTGTTCCGCGGTGCCTCCAAGCCGGCCGCCACGCCGCAGCCGCAGGTCACGATCTACGGCGTCAGCCCGATCTTCACCGGCGATGCCGCCGAGCGGTTGGAGATCAAACGACTAGACACCAGCGGCCAGGCGCCGCTCGACTTCCCGCTCGCCAAGCCGAAGGCCGGCCGCGGCCTGGCGTTCGATCTCGCCAAGCAGAACGTCGCGCTGGCGCCCGGCGGCCTCTATCAGGCAACCAGCGGCGGCCATACCGTGGTCTTCAGGGTCGACCCGCAGGCCAAGCCGGGTG
>JACQAI010000497.1 GCA_016195115.1 Pseudomonadota bacterium | reverse complement strand
AGCGCGTAGAGCATCGAGGCCTTGGGCGGCTGCTCGAGATAGGACATGTCGGTGTGCCAGGTCGCCTCGCCGGCACCCAGGCTGCCGATCGGTTGGCCGTCGGCGCCGAGCACGTTCGACACGACGTAGATCTCGGGATGGCCCTCGACGAAGCGCCGGCCGTTCTCCTGGATCGGCGCCTGGTCGAGCGCGCCGAAGCGCCGGCTGAACGCGATCAGGTCGTCGTCCGACAGGCTCTGGCCGCGGAACAGCAGCACCTGATGGTCGACCCAGGCGCGATGGATCAGCGCAAACAGCGCATCGTCGACGCGCCGCAGATCGACGCCGGAAACCTCGGCGCCGAGCGCCGCCGACACCCGCGTGACGCGAACCTCGAGCGTGGTCGAGACCATGGCGTTCCCCCTTGCCGCGCCGATCTTACAGCTTCGGGTCGGTCGACGCAGCCCCGAGCAGCACGCCGCCGTAATTGGCGCCCTGGACGTCCCAGGTCAGCGCGATGTGGGCGCAGGCGGCGTGGACGTCGCGGAAGGCGCGCTGGAACGGGCTGGTATCCGCCAACCCATTGGCGCCGGCCAGCGGGTAGAGGCGCTCGACCGCGCGCAGGCACAGCGCCCCGGCGTAGGCGCAGTTGCGCCGCCAGCGCACGCGCTGCTCCAGGGCCGGCAGCGTATCGGCGAGCGCCAGCGCGGTCGCCTCGTCGCTCGCCGCCTTCAAGAGGCCGCGCGCGGCATCGATCTCGGCGCTCGCCTCGGCGAGCCGCACCTGGACGGTCGGCTGGTCGCCGATCGCCACCCCGGCAACGCTGCGCCGCGACGCGAGCGGCTCCAGCACGGCGTCGTAGGCGCCGAGCGCCATGCCGACCGCCGGCCCGACGATGCCGTGGCCGAACAGCGCGAACAGCGGCATGCGGAACAGCGGCCCCGGATTGACGGCGCTGCCGGCGGTCGGGCCGCCGACGCAGGCGTGGCTGTCGAGCAGGCGATGGGACGGGATCAGGCACTGCTTGAACTCGATCGACTTGCTGCCGGTGCCGCGCATGCCCGCGACGTACCAATCGTCGACGATCGCGTAGTCGCGCGCCGGCACCGCCGCGAAGTAGTGCTGCGGCGGCTTGCTGGGCGCGGTCGGCACGAACAGGTTGAGGTGGGTCCACGTGCAGTGATCGACGCCGCTGGCGAACGACCAGCGGCCGTCGATCACGATGCCGCCGTCGACCGGCGTCGTGGTCGAGCCGCGCGCCGGCGAGGCGCTGGCGATGACGGCGTCGGGGTCCGGGCCCCAGACCTCGTCCTGCGCCGTCTCGCTCATCATGCCGTGGACCCAGCTGTGGCTCGCCAGGATCGACTGCACCCACGCGCTCGAGCCGCAGCCGCGCCCGATCTCGGCCGCGACGTCGATCTGGAGCTGGAAGTCCATCTCGTAGCCGCCGTAGCGCCGCGGCTGATAGAGGCGATAGAGGCCGCTGGCCTGGAACGCCTCGTTGGTCGCATCGGGCAGCCGGCGCAGCGCCTCGGCCTCGGCGGCGCGCCCGCGCAGCGCCGGGATCATGTCGCGGGCGCGCGCGATCAGATCGTCGCGCGTCAGGTTGGGCGTGGCGGGCGTGGAGTCCGGTCTGCTAGGCATCGTGCGGTCTCAAGTCCGGCGCTATTGTGCCCGCTCGCGGCACCCGGCGCCACAGCGGCAGGTCGAGTTTGGTCTCAGGACGCATCAGGCGGCGCATCGTCATCGGCGTGGTCGTGGCGGTGCTCGCCACCCTGGCCGGGCTGGCGGCGGCGCTGCGCCTGGCCGGGCCCGCCCTGGTCGAGCCGCGGCTGATCGCGCTGTTGGAGCGCCAGGGTCTCGGACCGGTGGCGCTGCGCGTCGAGCGCGTCAGCCTCGCCGGGTTGCGGCTGGTCGACCTCCAGCTCGGCGCCGCCGGCGCGCTGCGCGCCGCCCGCGTCGACGTCGCCATCTCGCCGAAGCGGCTGCTCGCCGGGCGGCTCGACGAGGTGGTGCTGTCGGGCGCCCGACTCGCCGCGACGGTCGATGCCGGCGGCGTGACGATCCGCGGCCTCGCGCCATCACCGGGCGCGGCAACCGGCATGGCGTTGCCGCCGATCGACCACATCGTGCTCGAGGACACGCAGCTCGCCGTGACGACGCCGCTCGGCGACGCCACCGCCAAGCTCGACGGCACGATCGCGCTGGCCGCCGACCGCCTCGACGCCGAGACGCGGCTCGAGGTCGCGCTCGGCGCCTGGCACCTCGTGGTGCACACGGTGCGGCTGGCGCGGCGGCCCGACGGCGGCTGGCACGTCGCGCTCGCCCAGGCATCGCTCGCGGCGCCGAGCCTCGACCTGGTGGCCGACGCGATCGACGGCGCGCTCGACTGGCGCGACGATCACGCCACCCTCACCGCGACCGCCGGCCGAGTCACCGACACCGGCACGCCCGCGCGCATCGTGCCATTGGCCGGCACGTTCCAGGCCGAGCGCCGCGGCGATGCCGTCACGTTCGAGCTGGCGGCGCACGACACCAAGGGCGAGCTCACGCTCGGCGCCAAGGGCCGGCACGCGCTCGCGGCCCAACGCGGCAGCGCGCAAGTGACCGCGACGCCGCGGCCGTTCGCGACCGGCCGCCTGCAGCCGCGCGACCTGGCGCCGGCGCTCGGCGCCGCGTTGCCGCCGATCGACGGCACCGTAGCGGTAACCGGCACCGTGGCGTGGAGCCGTGCCGGGCTCGATCCCAAGCTGACCCTGACGTTGGCCGACACCGCGCTCGATCTCGGCACCGCCCGCATCACCGGCGCCCACGGCACGATCATGATCGACAGTGTCGCGCCGCCCTCGACCCTGCCCGGCCAGCACGTCAGCGCGACCGTGACGGTCGGCGCCGTATCCCTGCCGCTCGAGCTCGCCTTCCAGCTGCGGCGCGACGGCGCGCTGGCGCTGGCGTCGCTGGACCTCGGCTTCGCCGACGGCCAGCTGGCGCTGCGCGACGTCGTGGTGCCCGCGACCAAGCCGGGAACGCCGCCGGCCGACCTGGCGCTGCCCGTGACCGTCACGGACACCGATTTGGCGAGCGTGCTCCAGCTGATCGCGATCGACGGCCTGAGCGGCAGCGGCCGGCTCGACGGCGTGCTGCCGCTGCGCCTGACGCGCCGTCCCGACGGCACCAGCCAGGTCGCGCTCGATCGCGGCCGCCTCGCGGCGCGCGGCCCGGGCCTGATCAAGTACCTCGGCAGCGCGCTGCCGAAACCGAGCGGAGCCGGCGCCGAGCAGGTCGGGCTGTTGAGCGACGCGCTCAAGGATTTTCACTACCAGGGCCTCGCCCTCGAGCTCGACCGTCGACCCGACGGCCCCGACGGCGCAGTCCTGCATCTGACCGGCGCCAACCCGGCGGTGCTCAACGGCCGCCAGTTCGTGCTCAACATCCGGCTCGACGCCGATTTCGACCGATTGCTGGCGGCGTTCCTGGCCGGGCTCGACGCGGCCGGCCGGCTGACCCGCGACCTCGGAATTACCTGCCTTTCACTCGTCGCCGAGCGGGCTTCGTGCTACTGCTCGATGGCTGCCGGAGGCGGACCCGAATGCGTCGAAACTCTTGCACCCCTGCCCTCGCGGTTGCCGCGCTGCTGCTGTCTGAGCTGATCGGGTGCACCCCGACCGTCAAGCTCGAGGCGCCGTCCGAGCCGATCACCATCAACCTCAACATCAAGCTCGATGCCGACGTACGCCTGCGGGTCGAGGAGAAGGCCAAGCAGGACGTCGCGGGCAAACCGATCTTCTGACCCGGAGTGGGACCCATGCGTGCCTGGCTGTTGACCGCAACCCTGTTGCTCCTGGTGCTGGCGAGCGCGCCCGTGCTGGCGCAGGGCCGGCCGCTCGATGCGCCGCGCGCCGCCGGCACGGTCGGCGAACGCTATGACGGGCTGGCGGTGCTGCGCGCGCCCAACGCGCCGGCCGACCTGCGCGCGCTGGTCGACCAGGCGAACGCCGAGCGCGCGGCGCTCTACCAGCAGCACGCCGCCACCGAGCGCACGACCGCCGACGCGGTCGGACGGATCTACGCCCAGGAGATCATGAAGGCCGCACCCGCCGGCACCTGGTTCCTCCAGGAGTCCGGGCAATGGACCAAGAAGTAGCGCGCGCCGTGCCGGCGAGGAGCAAGGGCAAGGCCCTCAAGGACCGCATCGCCGAGACCGGCCTGGCACATGTCATGGCGGCGCACAGTCCATTATCTGCGCGACTGGCTCAGGAGGCCGGGTTCGACGGGCTGTGGGCGAGCGGCTTCGAGCTGTCGGCGCTCTACGCCCTGCCCGACGTCAGCCTGACGACCATGACGCAGCATCTCGACATGGTGCGCGCCATGATCGAGCGGGTCGACCTGCCGCTGGTCGCCGATCTCGACACCGGCTTCGGCAACGCGCTCAACGTCGTCCACGCCGTCACGGCCTACGAGCGCGCCGGCGTCGCCGCGGTGGTGATCGAGGACAAGTCATTCCCGAAAGTAACCAGCCTGATCGCCGACGGCCGCCAGGAGCTGGTCCGCGTCGAGGAGTTCCAGGGCAAGATCGACGCCGCGATCAAGACCCGGCGCGATCCCGACCTGCTCGTGATCGCGCGCACCGAGGCGTTGATCGCCGGCTTGGGCGAAGCCGAGGCGCTGAAGCGCGCGGCGGCCTACCAGGAAGCCGGCGCCGACATGATCCTGATCCACTCCAAGCAGAAG
>JACQAI010000496.1 GCA_016195115.1 Pseudomonadota bacterium | reverse complement strand
TCACCTGATGGGCACCAAGAAGCCCAGTCGCATGCGCCGCCTCAGGAAAATGACCGGGGTGCACGACGCCGACGCCGCCAACATCAAGCACCTTCTCCCCTACGCCTAGCTGTAGCGCCGGTCCCACTCTGCGGGGCCGGCATTGGTAGGGACGCTGTCACGTCGCCGCCGCTTTCGGACTTGGAGGGGCGCTGCTTTTTTCGCCCCGACCGATTTTCGAATTTCGCTTTTCGAATTTCGGTCTTTTCCGTGCTGTCAGGCTCTACGGGCGCCGCCGGCGCGGGAGAATCGACCACCGATCTGGCATGGGACGGGCACGCGCTGGTCTACGAGAATGCCAGTCTGATCGCCGAATCGAAGCGTTTCGACGATTCCGAGCAGCGGATCACCGCCGATATCGACCTGGGCCGATTGCGACAGGAGCGGATGCGCCTCACCACCTTCCATGACGCGGCCGTGCGCCACGCCACGCGGGTCGCCTCGATGCGCCGACCCGCACGATCGACGCCGACGCGCTGGTGGCGTTCCTTGCGGCACGTCAGGCGCGCGCGCCCGAGCCGCCGCTGCCGACCCTGGCGCCGCCGCAGCGCGCCAAGGCGCCGGCCGCCGGGACGCGCCGCTAGCGCGGCTCTGCCGCGCTACTTGCCCAGATACCGGTCGAAGAACTGCGCGATCTCGGTGAAGGCCTCCCGGGTCTCGGGCGCGTCGGCGTTGAAGCCGTACTGGGCGTGCGACTGGCCCTCGTAGACGTGCAGCTCGGCGACGACACCGGCGCGGCGCAGCTTGCGGTGGGTGCGCGCGGTGTTGGACAAGAACAGATCGCGCGTGCCCGAGGTCAGGATGGTCGGCGGGAAGCCGCTGAAGTCGCCGTAGATCGGCGACAGCTGCGGGTCCTTCATGTCGTGGCCGTTCGCATACAGCACCGCGGCGCGGCCGAGCCAGCCGTCCCAGGTGACCAGCACGTTGTCGACCCACTCGTTGCTCAGATAGCTGTCGCCGGTCTTGGTCAGGTCCGACCATGGCGTGCCGGGCGCGATCGCGGCGGGCAGCGGCAAGCCCTCGGTCTTGGCGCGCAGCACCATGGCCAACGTCATGGCGCCGCCGGTCGAGGTGCCGAAGATCGCCATGTTGCGCGGATTGGCCATCTTCACGGCGGCGCGCCATACCGTCATGGCGTCGTCCATCGCCGCCGGATACGGGTGGTCGGGCGGCATGCGGTAGTCGACCGAGATCACCTTGAAGGCGCCGAAGCCGGCGAGCAGCACCGCCTCGTTGAGGCCGGCTTCGCCGGGGCCGAATACGTAGCCGCCACCGTGCACGTGCACGAGCAGGCGGTTGCGGTTGGCAGCGGGCATCGATTTCGGCGTGACGATGAAGGCCTTGACGTTGCCGAACTCGGTCGGCTCGACGGTGACGCCGAACTTCGCCTTGAGCGCGGGCAGCGCGGCGATCCCCAACGCGGCGCGGCGGTTGATCAGCTCCTTCCATTCCGCGGCGTTCTTCGGCGCGGCGTTGAAGTGCGGCGGATAGGCGCCGCCGATCAGCGCCTGGACTTGCGGGCTGACCTCGTCGGCCGGCACCGGGATGGTCTGCGGCGGCGTCTTGCGCGCGCCGGGTTGGCTGTTGGCCGCCGCGGCCGAAGCCGCGGTCTGGTCGAAGCCGGGCGGCGGCTGCTGGGCGTCGAGGCGCGGCGCGAGCGCGAGCACGCCCACGAACGCGAGCAGGATGGCGCGGGATGTCATCATGGTTTCCTCCGAAGTTGCGGCATTGGTCGGGCGCGCGCCGTCAGCCGCCGGCGACTCCCTGGGTGTTGACGTAGAGCGAGTAGAGCGACTGGCTGCCGGCCATGAACAGGCGGTTGCGCATGCGGCCGCCGAAGCACACGTTGGCGCAGCGCTCGGGCAGGCGGATGCGACCGATCAGCCGGCCGTCGGGGTTGTAGACCACGACACCGTCGAGGTCCTCGCGGCCCATGCCCCAGCCGCACCACAAATTGCCGTCGACATCGACCCGGAAGCCGTCGGGCGTGCCGGGCCCGGCGTCGATAAAGCCGCGCGGATTGGCCAACCGCGTACCGCCGACCACGTCGTAGACCAGGAGCCCACGGTTCGGCGTGGCGCGCGACTCGACGAGATAGAAGCGGCTCTCGTCGGGCGAGAACGCCAGGCCGTTGGGGCCGCGCGCGGTGGCGACCACCGACAGCGCGCCGGTCGCGCCGTCGATCCGGTAGACGTTCTGCGGCAGCTCCGGCTCGGCCTTGATGCCCTCGTAGTTGCCCAGGATGCCGAACGGCGGATCGGTGAACCAGATCGAGCCGTCCGACTTGACGACGACGTCGTTGGGCGAGTTGAGCGGCTTGCCCTCGAAGCGGTCGGCCAGCACCGTGATGGCGCCGTCGGGCTCGGTGCGGGTCACGCGGCGGCCGTGCTCGCAGGTGACCAGGCGGCCCTGGCGGTCGCGCGTGTTGCCGTTGGCGAAGTTCGACGGCTTGCGGAACACGCTGACCGCCCCGGTCTCCTCCTCCCACTTCATGATGCGGTTGTTGGGGATGTCGCTCCACAAGAGGTAGCGGCCGTCGCCGAACCACACCGGCCCCTCGCACCAGCGGAAGCCGGTAGCCAGGCGCTCGACCGCGGCGCTGAACACGCGGTAGCGCTCGAACGAGGCATCGAGGATTTCGATCGCCGGATCCGGATAGCGGGTGCTGCCCTGCCACATGGAACGTCCCCCCGTCGTGCGGTCCAACCAGCTTCGACAGGTGCGTTCGGCAATGCAACGTTTTCGCCCGCCGGGGAGGGCGCCCGACGGGGAGGGGGGCGGGGCGTTACGCCGCGGTCGATGCCGCGGCGGCGCCGTGCAGGCTTTCCTCGAGCAGGAACACGCGGATCGCGCTCGAGAGGTTGCCCTGGCGCTGCTGGTCGATCCGCGTCACCAGGTCGTTGATCGTCATGCCGCGCCGTGCCGCTGCCTGCTTGAGCGCGTTCCAGAAGGCATGCTCGAGCGACACGCTGGTCTGATGGCCGGCGATCACGACGGAGCGCTTGACGATGGCGCCGCTGCGCACGGCGGTCCGCGGCGTGGTGGTTGCAGTGGTGACGTGTGTCATCGGTCGGGCCTCGCGTCGGGTCTGCGGGGGAATGCGGCGCCGCGCTCGAGGCGCGTGCGCACCAGTTCGAGGAACTCGACGCGCTGCTTCTCGTCGAGCGTCTTGGCGAAGCGCAGCACGTCGTTCATCTGCTCGCGCTGGAAGGCAAGCCGGTTGTTGGTCAGGCGTTCGATGTAGCCGTCGAGCTGCTTGGCGTCGGGCTCGGGCTTCTCGATCTCGCGCCACAGGCTTTCGATGACCGGCCGGTTGGCGCGCAACGTCTCGCGCTGACGCTCGCGCGCGCGCTGGCGAAACTCCTGGAAGCGCTGGCGTTGCTCGGGGTCGAAGCGCAGCTGCTCGACGACGTAGCGGCCGCGTTCCTGCTCGCTGCCGGTCAGCCGCTGGTCGAGCGTGCGCTTGTAGTAGTAGCCGCCCAGGAAGAACACGTTGAGGGTCAGCGACAGCGCGAACAGGATCCAGGGGAGGCTGGCACGCAGCGAGGGCAGGCGCTCAAAAAACCGCGCCATCGCCCTCTCCACCGCCGGGGCCGAAGATCAGCTCGCCGCCGACCAGACTGGCGATCGCGTCGTGGTGATCGAACGCGTCGTGGCCGGCGAGGAACCCGGTGTAGCCGACCAGCAGCAGGCTCGCCGCGATGCTCGCCCACGCCACCCCGTGACGCCAGCCCGGGCGCGCCGGTGCGGCGGCGGAGACCAGCGCGCGCGCGCGCCGGATCAGGTCGAGCGGCGCCGCCCCGGCGGCCGGCGCCAGCGGCGCGACCAGCACGAGGGCGTCGGGATGACGCGCCAGCCAAGCCTCGAGCGGGGCCGCGGCGTCCTCGTCGAGCCGGCCCTCGAGATAGGCGGCGAGCGCCCCCGGGTCCGGCTCGGGTCCCGGTCCAGGGCCCGCCAACGCCGCTGCGGCGGCGCGGTAGCGCTGCCACAAGTCCCGGCCATCTGGCTCAAAATCCGACATCTTTTCGTCCTCTCTGGGTCATACGGGGGGTCCGGTTCACGTATCCCCGGCCACGCCCCGGCGGGGTGCATTTTCGGGGGCGAAGTGGCCACGCAGCCGCGTCAGGGCCTTGTGGTGCATGCTGCGCACCGTCTGGGGGTCGATGCCGAGCGCGGCGCCGACCTCGGCCGGGTCCATGTCGCGGTGGTAGAGCATGGTCAGGATCAGCTCCTGGCGCGGTGACAGCAGCCCGGGCGGGATCTTGAAGCCGGACGGCTCGATGGCCTGGACCGCGACCGCGCTCTCGGGGGCGTCGTCGAGGGTGACCGCGGGCGGGCGGCGGCGGCGCACCGCGTCGAGCGCGACCGAGCGGGCGACCACGGTCAGCCAGGTCGCCGGCGCGGCGCGGCTGGGGTCGTACAGGCCGAGCAGCCGGTAGTCGTCCTTGCACAGGCGCACGAACACGTCCTGCGCCAGGTCGGCGGCCTCGGCGAGGTCGCGCCCGCTCTGGCGCAGCACGCCGCCGACCGCGGCATGGATCAGGCCGGCGAAACGGCTGACGAACGCGTCCCATGCCGGCTTATCGCCGCGCCGCAGTCGCGCGATGTCGAGCGGACCGTCGTTGACCAAGACCCTCGGCTCCTCGCCTGAAGGTACGGGCATACCGGGGTGGGCATCCCCGCGGCCTGGGACCGGGAATCAGGGGTCGGGGGTCAGGATGGTGGAAACTGGGCCACCCGATCCCCGACTCCTGGTCCCCGACTCCTGATCAGGCCGCGCCGATGAAGCCGCCGACCTGGCGGCGCCACATGCGCGAGTAGGCGCCGCCGCGCGCAACCAATTCGGTGTGGCTGCCCTGCTCGACGATGCGCCCGGCCTGCAGATAGAGGATGCGGTCCATGCCCGTGATGGTCGACAGCCGGTGGGCGATCGCGATCACCGTCCGCCCGGCCATCAGGTCCCACAGCGCCTCCTGGATCAAATGCTCGGATTCCGAGTCCAGCGACGACGTCGCCTCGTCGAGGATCAGGATGCGGGCGTCCTTGAGCAGCGCGCGCGCGATCGCGATGCGCTGCTTCTCGCCGCCCGACAGCTTGATGCCCTGCTCGCCGACGATCGTGCCGTAGCCGGTCGGCCGCCGAATGATGAAGTCGTGGCTGTGGGCGCGCTGCGCCGCCGCGATGAGCTCGGTCTCGCCGGCCTCGAGCCGGCCGTATTGGATGTTGTCGCCGACCGGACGGTGGAACACGCCGGGTGTCTGCGAGACCTCGGCGATCGCCGCGTTGACCGAGTCCCAGGTCACCTGCGCGATGTCCTGGCCGTCGATCACGATACGGCCGGCGTGCGGCTCGAACTGGCGGCGCAACAGCCGGACGAGCGTGCTCTTGCCGCCGCCCGACGGCCCGACCAGCGCGACCTTCTCGCCGGCGCGGATGTGGAGGTCGAGCTGGTCGAACAAGGTCATGCCGTCGGGATGGGCGAAGCTGACGTGCTCGACGTCGATGCGGCCGGCGGTCACGACCAACGGGCGCGCGCCCGGGCGGTCGGTGATCTCGTGGTCCTGGGTGACCAGCTCGATCGCCTCGGTCAACGTGCCCATGTGATCGAAGAAGTCGAGCATGCGGTTGGACAGGTTCCAGACGTTCATCGCGATCAGGCCAGACAGCGAGAACACCAAGGTGAACGAGCCGAGGTCGCCGCCGTGATCGAGCATGTCGACCAGCGCGACCCAGCATAGGCCGGCGATCATCGACAGCACGGCGACCGACTGGAACAGCCGGATCACGGTCAGGAAGCCGCGCAGCCTGACCGAGCGCCGGCGCTCGGCCTCGAGGAAGTCGTCGAGGAAGCGGCGCTCGTGGCGCCAGCGCGCGAAGCTCCGGATGGTGTCGGCGTTCGAGATCGCGTCGATCAGCTTGCCCGAGCTGGTGCTGACCGAGGCCGAGAACGCCTTCGACAGTCCAACGCAGCGATAGGCGAGCAACCCCGAGCCGATCAGATAGACGACCATCCAGGCGCCGAGCAGCACCGCCAGCCGGCCGTCCTGCGCGATCAGCAGCACCATCGACACGACCAGCATGACGCTGATCTTGGTCAGGTCGAAGCACGCCATCTCCATGATCGAGATGCAGGCGCGCCCGGCCTCCTTGACCTTCTGGCCGAGCTTGCCGGCGAAGTTCTCCTGGAAGTAGCGCGGCGAGTGGCCGAGCAGATAGCCGAACATGCGGGTCTGCACGCGCTTGCGCATCGCCGGCCCGACCTTGATGTCGATCAGCTGGTAGACGCGCACCAGGAAGGTGTCGGCGAACCACAGCGCGACCATCAACGCGAACATGCCGAAGATCGGCGCGGTGACGCGCGCCTCGGCCGGCCCGCGGAGCGCGTCGATCACCTGGTTGATCAGCAGCTTCAGGATGTAGGGATCGAGCGTCTGGCAGATCTGCGCCGCCACGACAGCGAGCATCATGCAGGCGTAGCGCGCCATGAAGCGCTCGCGCACGAAGTGCCACAGGAACGCCCACGGCGTGGTCGGCAGGAAGCGTACCGGCTCGGCGAGCTCGGCGGCACCGACCGGATCGTCGGCGCGCGCGTCCTCGACGGCGGCGTGGCGCACCAAAGCGGCGCGGCTCAGGGCAAACATGATGTCGGCTCGGGCTCGACGTGGGTCAGACAAAAACGGCGCGCCCCGAATCGGGACCGCGCCGTGTTGGGCAGCCTTATACAGCAGCGCGGCCTTGCTCTCAATCTCCGTCTTTCCGGGGAAGGAAGCGCCGGAAAATTCGCGCGGAACCGCGTTGCCGACCTACGGCGCGTGCGCCATCGAGGCGCGGTCGAGTGCGTTCGCGCTGACGAACAGGAGGCGGCGCCGAAAGGCGGTTGGACTCTCGGCCGTCAAAATGGCTTTGAGCGACTCAAGGCCACCCGAGAAGTGGGGCCGAGCAAGCTCGAACCCGTGATCGTCGGTCCAAGGCGGTACCGGCAGCCCCCAGCGCCGCGCCAGGTGTTCTGCCGTTGCTGCAATGTAAGCATCGCGCAGAGGGTCCATCGACAAGGGCCGCGATTGCATCGAGCGCTCTCGTTCAGGAGCGGCTGCGCTATAGAAATTATCGAGGAATTCCCGCAAGCCGATGTCGAACTCCGTCTCCCCGGCGAGAACGCTTCGGGACAGCTCGACAAGCGTCTTCGGTCTGATGAAGGTCATGTCGCTCCTGGTGGTCGGTCAAGCGTCGAAAAGATCTCCTCGAGCCCGAACTGGGTTTTCGGCTCGATCATACCCTGCGGATAGAACGACAGCACCAGGTCCAAGGCTTCTTGCGCCGACTTCAATCCGATCAGGAGCGCCAATTGGCGGATGTCGTCGATGTCCTGCTTGCTCTCGGTGCCGCCGATCCTCATGGCGCGGCATTTCATCGCAAACAGGTAT
>JACQAI010000460.1 GCA_016195115.1 Pseudomonadota bacterium | reverse complement strand
TGCCCTTGACCCGGTCGTGCGCGAGCAGGAAGTCGACGTAGCGCTGACCGAGCGTCAGGTTGGCTTCCGGATCGAACACGCCGCCGGCGACCGCGTAGCCCTTGGCCATGACGCGCGCGGTGCCGGGCATCAGCTGCATGAGCCCGGACGCGCCCGAGGGATTGCGCGCGCTCGGGTTGAAACCCGACTCGATGCGCGCGAGCGCGAACAGCAGCGCCCGATTGAGCGTAAAGCCGCCGGCCGGCAGCCACGGCGGCACGGGATAAAGCCCGGCGTCGTAGCGCTGGCCAGAGGCGTGGAGCAGCCGACCGGCAATCCGCATCGCCAAGCCCGGCATGCCGCCGCGCTCCGCCATGGTGAGCGCGAGGGGGGCCAAATCGTTCGACAGCTTCGGGTAGAGCCGGCGCACCTCATCCTCGGCGCGCGCGCGGTCGCCGAGCTGGATCAGCGCCAACGCGCGCCCGGCGCCCGGATAGGCGTCGAGCCGCGCCAGCTCATCCGGTCCGATCGTCGGCAGCGACCAGTCGATGTTGATGTCCTGGCCGAGCGCGCGGTGCGCCAGCATGCCGTAGAACGTGTAGGTGCTGGCGGCCGCGCGGCTCATCCAGCGCACGTAGGCTTGCGGCTTGCGCGTCACCAGGTGGCCGCGCGCCGCCCAGAATGCGCCGGCCGCGGCATTCCAGGTCGACGACGCCGGCGATGTCGCGACGGCTTCGAAATTCTTGATTGCCAGGTCGTACCGGCCGCTGCGCCACGCCGCCAGGCCGGCGACCCAGGCGGCATGCGGCGCCTGGCGGGCCGATGCACTGGCGTCGAGCGCGCCGCCGTCGCTCGCCTCGGCCGAACCGGCCTTGCGGGCCGGCGCCTTGCCGGCGGCCTTGGGCGCCGCTGGGGCGTGGCGAGCGGTACCCGACCAGCCGGCGTCGGTCTCGCCCGCCAGACTGCCGCTCAGCAGGGTCGCCGGTGCCGGCGCCGGCGGCGCGGCGGAGTGCGGCGGCCGCTGTTTGACCGCGAGCGCGTGGATGCGTTGCGCGTCGGCGTGATCGCCGTAGCTGCGCAACCAGGCGACCAGCTCGCCGTAGGTCGGCTTGAAACGCGGGCTCAGATAACGCTCGGCAAGCAGGTGGCCGAGCAGCCGCTGGTCCGTGAGACTGCCGATCAGCCGATCGGCCAACGCCCAGTCGGCGAGGGTCTGCGCGGCGCGGATGCGTTGGTGGAGCGCGACGTCGCCAGGGCTCAACACGGCGGGCAGTTCGGCCGGCAGCGGCGATGGCACCGAGGCGCTGACGTGAGGTCCCGGCAGGACAGCCGTGTCCCGCGGCGCCGCCAGCGCGTCGGGCGCAATCACCGCCGCGGTCGCGAGCAATGCGCTCAAGAAGACCGCAGCAATGGAGCGGTGACGTCGATACTGCCGGAGATCTCCGACAGTGATCGCTGTGCCAATCACCATCATCACCGGCCCTCATAAATGATGATGGTCGGGCTGACAACCCTTTTGAGGCAGATCTCAAGAAAACATGGGGATAAAGCGAGAACTATTGGGATCTATTGTCAGAGGAACGAAAGCGGTATTATCTTCCTGTCGTGGACAAGTCACCGTGCGACATTCTCGCCACGAATTCCTCACATCGGATTCAAATCTCCAAAATTTCCGCGAGTTTTGCCGGGAATCTGCCTGTTGCGCATGGGCAACAGCAGGGCGCGGCCGCGACCGGTGACATACCGCCTCACGCGAGCCGCGTTGTGGCTGCTCCACCCGTTGGTTAGGGAGCGCCGGCCCCTTATCCCGCGCCCAGCGACTCGAGCTTGTGCTTGACCGCCAGCAGGTCGCGCCAGGTTTCGCGCTTGGAGCTGGGGGTGCGCAGCAAATAGGACGGGTGGAAGGTCGCCATCACCGGGATCGTGAAATCGACCTCGCCGGGCCGATAGTCGAGCCAGCGGCCGCGGAATCGCGTGATGCCGTCGGAGCGCTCGAGCAGGGTCTTGGCCGCGGTGCCGCCGCTGAAGATCAGCACCTTGGGGCGCGCCAGAGCGATGTGGCGCTGCACGAAGGGAAGACACAAGGCCAGTTCGGCGGGCGTCGGCGTGCGATTGCCGGGCGGCCGCCAATAGACGACGTTGGTGATGTAGGTGCTGGTGCGGTCGCGCCCGATTGCCGCCAACATGCGATCGAGCAGCTTGCCGCTGGCGCCGACGAACGGCAGACCGAGGCGATCCTCCTCGGCGCCCGGACCTTCGCCCACCACCATGACGTCGGCCGCGGGATTGCCGTCGGCGAACACCGTGTTGGTCGCGGTCGCCTTGAGGGCACAGCCGTCGAAGCCGCGGATCGCCGCCTCGAGGTCCGACAAGGTCGCGCACGACGCGGCGAGCGCGCGCGTGTCGGCGGCACCGACGATCGCGACGCGTGCCGGCGCGGCGCGGTTCGGCATCGCGGCGGGTGCCGGCATCGCTGCCGGCGCCGGCGCGGTGGCGCGCGGCGCGGGCGGCGGCGCCAAACGATCGAGCGGCGTCTCGCCGATCGCCTCATCGACCCCGGCGGCGATGTACCAGTCGAGCAGCGCGCGCGCCGCGCGCTCGTCGGAGGCGCTTGCAGTCATGCCGGCGCTACTTTAACAGGCTCGGAGGCGCAGCGGGCGAAAACGGGCAAGCGGCATGACGCGCGAGACGATGGACTACGACGTGGTCGTTGTGGGCGCCGGGCCGGCCGGCCTGGCGGCGGCGATCCGCCTGAAGCAGCTCGCTCAGGAGGCCGGCACCGAGCTCGCCGTGTGCGTCGTCGAGAAGGGCTCCGAGGTCGGCGCCCACATTCTGTCGGGCGCCGTGTTCGAGCCGCGCGCGCTCGACGAGCTGTTGCCCGACTGGCGTGCGCGCAGTGCGCCGCTCAACACACCGGCGACCGACGACAATTTCCTCTTCCTGACCGCGACCCGTGCGCTGCGCCTGCCGACGCCGCCGACCATGCGGAATCACGGCAACTACATCATCAGCCTCGGCAACCTGTGTCGGTGGCTCGGCCAGCAAGCCGAAGCGCTCGGCGTCGAGATCTATCCCGGCTTCGCCGCCGCCGAGGTGCTGTACGACAACGGCGTGGTCGCCGGCGTCGCGACCGGCGACATGGGCATCGGCCGCGACGGCAAGCCGACCGACGCCTACACGCCTGGCGTCGAACTCCGCGCGCGCCAGACCTTGTTCGCCGAGGGCTGCCGCGGCTCGCTGACCAAGACCCTGTTCGAGCGCTTCCGGCTGCGCGACGGCGTCGATCCGCAGACCTTCGGCATCGGCCTCAAGGAGCTCTGGGAGGTCGCGCCCGCGCAGCACCGACCGGGTCATGTCGTGCACACGATCGGCTGGCCGCTCGATGCGCGGACCTACGGCGGCTCGTTCCTCTACCACCTCGAGAACCATCAGGTCGCGGTCGGCTTCGTGGTCGGGCTCGACTACGACAACCCGTATCTGTCGCCGTTCGAGGAATTCCAGCGCTTCAAGACCCACCCCAAGATCCGCCCGACCTTCGAGGGCGGCCGCCGCATCGCTTACGGCGCGCGCGCGCTCAACGAAGGCGGCTGGCAGTCGATCCCCAAGCTGACCTTTCCGGGCGGCGCGCTGATCGGCGCCGCCGCCGGCTTCATGAACACACCCAAGATCAAGGGCAGCCACACCGCGATGAAGACCGGCATGATCGCGGCCGAGGCGGTGTTCGAGGCGCTCGCCGGCGACGGACGTGTCGAGGCCACCGGCTATCGGCGGCGGTTCGAGGAATCGTGGGTCGCCGACGAGCTCAAGGCAGTGCGCAACATCCGCCCGGCGTTCCGCTGGGGCTTGTGGCCGGCGCTGGCGTACGGGGCGCTCGACACTTACATCCTGCGCGGCAAGGCGCCGTGGACGTTCCACCATCATGCCGACCATGCCGCGCTCAAGCCGGCGGCCGCGTCGCGGCCGGTTGGCTATCCCAAACCCGACGGCAAGGTCAGTTTCGACCGCCTGTCGTCGGTGTTCATCTCGAACACCAACCATGAGGAGGATCAGCCGGCCCACCTCAAGCTCGCTGACCCCGCGCTCGCCATCGCGGTCAACTGGACGCTCTACGACGCGCCCGAACAGCGCTACTGCCCGGCCGGCGTTTACGAAATCGTCGATGACGCGGCAGCGCCGAGCGGCAAGCGGCTGCAGATCAACGCGCAAAACTGCGTCCACTGCAAAACCTGCGACATCAAGGACCCGCGGCAGAACATCAATTGGGTGGTACCCCAGGGCGGCGGCGGCCCCAACTACCCCAACATGTAAAAGGTTTCGACACCATCCCGGTGTATCAAAGCCCTGAACTTGCAGTAACGTGGACCGAGTCCTGGATCTGACCCAGATGCTGCTTTCGTCCCTCGCCGCTGCCGCAGAGCCGGCCGACCGCCCCCGGGCGCCGCGCCGCTGGCTCGGCGTCCTTGTCGCCGGGCTGAGCCTGGCGCTGGCCGGCTGCGTCGAGGCCAGCGGCATGGCCGAGAGCGCGCCGGGCGGCAGCCTGGCCGCCGGACCGGCGGCGCCCGCCGGCGCCACGCCCGTCGTCAGCGACAGCCCGACCGGCGCCGGCGCCTACCTGGCCGGCCGGGCAGCCGCCAACGCCCACGACTTCGGCGCCGCGGCGCGCTACCTGAGCCAGGCGCTGCAGCAGGACCCGGACAACCTCGAGCTGCTGCGGCGCACCTTCGTCGCCATGGCGGGCGAGGGCCGGCGCGCCGACATGCTCCAGCTGGCCCACCGGGTCACCCAGCGCGAGCCGCTGGCGGTGCTCGCCAATCTGGTGATCGCGCTCGACGACGTGCGTGGCGGCAGGCTCGATGCGGCCGACACGAGATTGGCGGAGCTGCCCCGCTCGGGCATCACCAACCTGGTGCTGCCGCTGGTGCGCGGTTGGATCGCCGCCGGCCGCAAGGACGCCACCAGCGCCGCCGCCGCGCTCAAGCCGCTCTCGGACTCGAGCGCCTTCGCCACCCTGCACGCGCTGCACGCCGCTCTGGTCGCCGATTTCGCCGCCGACAGGATCGCCGCGGCCGAGAGCTATCGCGAGGCGATCGACAGCGCGCAGAACCCGCCGTTCCGCGTCGTCGAGATTGCCGGCAATTTCTTCGAGCGCAACGGCGACGTCGAACGCGCGCGCGGGCTCTACGACAATTTCCTCAAGCTCAACCCCGACACCCTGCTGCTGCAGACCGCGCTGGCGCGGCTCAAGGCCGGCACCAAGCCGGCGCCGGTCGTGCGCGCGGTCGAGGACGGCTTGGCCGAGGCGCTGTTCGATGTTTCGAGCATCCTGCAACGCGAGCGCCCGGCGAGCGAGTTCGGGTTGATCTACGACCGCCTGTCGCTGCAGCTCAAGCCGGACTTCCCGATGGCCCAGATGCTGCTGGGCGACATCCTCGAGAGCCTGAAGCGCGAGACCGACGCGATCGCGGTCTATCAGACCATCGCGCCCGACTCGCCGTTCCGCTGGTCGGCGCGGCTGCGCGTCGCGGCGAGCCACGACGCGTTGGGCGAGGTCGACGGCGCGATCGCTGAGCTGACCCAGATGGCGAGCGAGCGGCCCGAGCGCGAGGACGCGCTGATCCGTCTCGGCGATCTCTATCGCGGCCACGAGCGCTGGGCCGAGTCGGTCGGCGCCTACGACAACGCGATCGGCCGACTGCCCAAGGTCGAGCGGCGCCATTGGGCGCTGCTGTTCAGCCGCGCCATCGCGCTCGAGCGCTCGAAGGATTGGAAGCGCGCCGAGACCGATCTCGAGCAAGCCCTCAAGCTCGAACCCGACCAGCCCTACGTGCTCAACTATCTGGGCTACACCTGGATCGAGCAGGGCGTGAACCTCGAGCGCGCCCGGACCATGGTCGAGCGCGCGGTCGATCTGCGGCCGCAGGACGGCCACATCGTCGACAGTCTGGGCTGGCTCTATTACCGCACCGGCGACTACGAGAAGGCGGCGCGCATGCTCGAGCGCGCGGTAGAGCTCAGACCCCAGGACGCCACCATCAACGACCATCTGGGCGACGCCTATTGGCTGGTCGGCCGGCGCGACGAAGCGCGCTTCCAATGGAAGCGGGCGTTGTCGCTCGGGCCCGAGGCGGAGCTCAAGGCGGTTGTCGAGACCAAGCTCAAGGACGGGCTCGTCACGCCCAAGACCGCGGCCCGGCCGGACAAGTGAGCGGCGCCGCGGCGGACGGCGCGTTGCCGGGCGCCGTCGTCCGCGCCGCGCCCGCCAAGCTCAACCTGACCTTGCGCGTGGTCGGCCGCCGCGCCGACGGCTATCACGAGCTCGACAGCGTCGTCGCGTTTACCCGACTCGGCGACGTCGTGCGCGCGCAAGCCGCCGACGACATCACCTTGGCGCTCGACGGTCCGTTCGCGAGCGCGCTCGCCAATGCCGGCGCCGCCGCCGACAACCTGGTGCTACGCGCCGCGCATGCGCTGGCCAGCGCTGCGGGCGCACCGCGTGGTGCGCGCCTCACCCTGACGAAGAACCTACCGATCGCGTCCGGCATCGGCGGCGGCTCGGCCGACGCCGCCGCCACCCTCCAGGCATTGAGCGCGCTGTGGGGAACGATGCTCGAGCGCCGCCAATTGCACGCGCTCGGGCTGGCGCTCGGCGCCGACGTGCCGGTATGCCTCAACGGCGCGCCGTGCCGCATGCAGGGCATCGGCGAGACCTTGACCCCGCTCGCCGGGCTGCCGGCCGCGCCGATCCTGCTCGTCAACCCCGGCGTGCCGCTCGCCACCGCCGCGGTGTTCCGTGCGCGCACCGCGGCGTTCTCGACGCCGCTCGACATGGCGCTGGCGGCGACCCCGGCTCAAGAACGCCCCGACGGTGGGCTGAGCCGCCGCCGCAGACCAGCAAATGCAGGCGCTTTGCAGGTCATTGCCCGCCTTGGTGCGCTTGCGAGCCCCCCACCGGCTGGTTAAGGTGCGCCCGCGTTGGGGCGTCGCCAAGTGGTAAGGCAGCGGTTTTTGGTACCGCGATCCCAGGTTCGAATCCTGGCGCCCCAGCCAGCCTTTCAACGTCGGCTGCCGGGATGCCGTTGCACCGGCACACCACCCTGCCGTCGGTCAGCCCTCAAATCGCCCTGGCGTCCGCGACCCTGCCGCACAACAGGCGCGCGACCGCGCCGCTGGCGTCGGCGTAGGGCAGCACCAGGCGACGCCAGCGCCGCGGGAACTTGGCACCGACCCGATTGCGCGTGTAGAGCGGCCTGCGCCGATGCATCGCGGCGCGATAGACCGCGATGCCGAACTCGGCGGCGTACGCGCTCACCGGATACTCGGACAGCAGCTTCCCGGTCATGTCGAAGCCCGAGAGCTCGGCGAACCGGCTGCCATAGAGCCGGAAGCGGAAATCGTGGCCGCCCCCGGTCGGCTCGAGCAACACGAGATAGCCGAGCGCCGGCTCAAGTTCGAACGGGTTGATCTTGCGCGCGAGCGGCAGGCCGATGCCCTGGGTCAACCGGAGCCACTGCTCAAGCAAGAAACGCAGCGGCGGCGCGGCCAGCTGCTCGGGTGCCGGCTCCCACGCGAGCTCGAGCGCCGCGGCGCTATGGCTCGCGAACACGCGCTCGATCGGCGCGATGTCGGCCTCGATGATTCGCTGGGTCCACTCGGCGACGCGCAGCCAATCGAGCCGATCCGACGACGCGGGCAGCAGCGCGGCATCCGAGGCAGCCTGGCTGCCCGGCACGCCGCGTCGCCCGAGAGCCTGCACTATGCCGCCCGAATGCCTAGCAAGAAGCGGTCGACCTCATCGCTCAGGGCCGACGACTGCTTCGACAGCTCCGAGGCGGCGCCGAGCACGCCAGTGGCGGCGCTGCCGGTCTCGTTGGCCGCGTTGGTCACGCCGGTGACGTTGCGGCTGACCTCGGCGGTGCCGGCGGCGGCCTGCTGGACGTTGCGCGCGATCTCGTTGGTTGCGGCACCCTGCTCCTCGACCGCCGATGCGATCGCCGTCGAGATTCGGCTGATCTCGCCGATCGTGCCGCTGATCGCCACGATCGAGTCGACCGCGCGCTGGGTCGAGGCCTGGATCTCGCGGATCTGAGTGTCGATCTCGCCGGTCGCGTTGGCGGTTTGGCTCGCCAACGTCTTGACCTCCGAGGCGACCACGGCGAAGCCCTTGCCGGCGTCGCCGGCCCGCGCCGCCTCGATCGTGGCGTTGAGCGCCAACAGGTTGGTTTGGCTGGCGATGTCGTTGATCAGCTTGACGACAGTGCCGATCTTGACCGCGGCGTCGGCCAGGGTGCGCATGGTCTCGTCGGTGCGCTGCGCGTCCTCGACAGCGCGCGCCGAGATCGTCGCCGACTGCGAAACCTGACGCGAGATCTCGCTGATCGAGGCGCTGAGCTCCTCGGCCGCCGAGGCCACGGTCTGGACGTTGCTCGAGGCCTGCTCGGAGGCCGACGACACCGCGAGCGCCTGGCGGCTCGCCTCCTCGGCGATCGCGCTCATGCTCTGGGCGGTGACGCGCATCTCCTCGGCCGCCGACGAGACGCCGCCGACCACGCCCTTGATGCTCGACTCGAAACTATCGGCGAGCGCGTGCATCGCCGCGCGCTTCTCTTCCTCGGCGCGCGCCTCGAGCGCCTTCTGCTCGGCTTCCAGCCGCTTCATCTCGAGCGCGTTGTCCTTGAACACCGCGACCGCCTGGGCCATCGCGCCGATCTCGTCGCGGCGCTCGGCACCGACGATCTCGACCTCGAGCTCGCCCTGGGCGAGCCGGCCCATGGTCGCGGTCATGCCGGCGACCGCACGCACCACGCGCTGGAACACCACCCACAGGCTGAAGCCGGCGACCAACAGGCCGAGCACGAACAGGGCCAGATCGATCGCCATGCCGAGCGTGCTCTGCGCGCTGGTCTCCTCGGCCAGCGCGCGCGCCGCCTCGCCCATCTCGCGCGACTGGGCAAGGATGGTGTTGATCGCCGCCGTCGCCTGGTCGAAATAGGCGCGGCTGTCGAGCGGGTAGCGGCCGGTCGTGCCGGCGGCGAACAGCTGCTCGCGCAACGCGCCGTAGTCGCGGAAGTAACCCTGCTCGGCCGCCGCAATCGCGACCTTGAGCGCGCCCGCGACATCGGCGCGGCCGCGCGCGCCCTGGATCACGTCCCACGCCAGCATGACGTGGCCGCGGAAATCCGAGATCGTCCGCAGATTCTCGGGCGTCATCGGCTGACCGGCGGCCAGGATGCCGGCGAACGCCGCACGCTCGCGGCCGGCGTACTCGGCCATCTCCGAGCTCAAATGGCGGAGCTGGACCAGCAACACCAAGGTGTCGCGCGGCGAGCGCGATTGCGACTCGAGCGTCAGGCGCAGGCGTTGCACCGCGCTGATCGCCGCCGTGATGGTCGGCGCCCATTTCTGCACGGCGTCGGCCGCGCGCTCGGCCTTGGCGCGCGGCAGCGCGTCGTCGGCGGCCGCGCGCTGCGCCTTGAGCGCGTCGAATGCGCGGGTCGCGTCGGCGAGCGGCGTCACCATCGCGGACACGGCGCGCAGCCGTTCGACCGCCGCTTGGAAGCTGGCGTCGCCCTTGCTGGGCAGGCGCGCGATCTCCTCGCGCCGCTG
>JACQAI010000459.1 GCA_016195115.1 Pseudomonadota bacterium | reverse complement strand
TTGAAGCCGGCGCTCGAGGCGTTGCTCGGACTCGAACCAGCACAGGAGCCGCGGCAGACCGCGATGCTGGCGACCGACCTCAAGTCCAACGATCGCCGCCAGGACTATCTGCGCGCGCGCCTGCACGTCGACGAGGACCAGGTCCGGCGCGTGATTCCGTTTCCCAAGCAGGACAGCTCGATGCTGTCGCCGCTCGCCCAGGCGGATTGCCTGGTCGTCCGCCCGCCGCACGCGCCGCCGGCCCCCGCGGGCACCGCGGTCGAGATCATCCCGCTCGGCGGTGCCGGCCTGCCGATCTAGATCGGGCCTTTACCGCCCGACGAAGCGCGGCGGGCGTTTCTCGAGGGCGGCGCGGGTCGCCTCGCGCGCGTCCTCGGTGTGCAGCAGCTTGGTGCTGTAGCTCTGCTCGACCTTGTAGCCGTCGGCGACCGGCAAGTCCTCGGACTCGTTGAGCGACCGTTTGCCGAGCCGGAGTCCGAGCGGACTCTTGGACGCGATCAGCTCGGCCAAGTCGCGCACGGTGGGCTCGAGCCGGCGCGGCGTCACGACCTGCTCGACCAGGCCGACGCGGTGCGCCTCCCAGGCGCTGATCGGCTCGCCGGTGAAGAACATCAGCCGCATCATGCCCTGCGGGATCAGCCGGCCGACAAAAGCGCCGCCGCCGCAGCGCCCGACATTGATCTCCGGCAGCGCGAAGGTGGCACGTTCAGACGCGATGCGGATGTCGCACATCGCGGTGAGCGCGCAGCCGGCGCCCAGCGCCGGCCCGTTGACCGCGGCGATCACCGGGATCGCGCAGGTCCGGATCGCCTCGAAGGTGGCGCGCACGATCCGGGCGCGCTCGTCGTCGCGGTCGGCCGACGCGGTCGCGAATTCCTTGAGGTCGAGCCCGGCGCAGAACGCCTTGGCGCCGCGCGCCGCCAGCACCGCACAGTGGACATCGTCGCGCTGGCCGAGCGCGGTGAAGGTGTCGGTCAGCTCCTGGTAGCGGGCCAGGGTGAGGGCGTTGACCGGCGGGACGTCGATCGTGACCACGACCACCCTGCCCTGGGTCTCGACGACGATGCCGGCCATGCGCAACTCCCTGACGGCGACGATCCGGTCGCCAGTTAAGCAGGGATCGGCCGGCCGACGCGGCGGAATCCGCCAGGGCGTGCGACCGCGCCCAAAAGATGTTCCACCAAGCTTGACGCCAGGCGAGAACTAAACTAGAACGCGTCCCGGACGTTTTGCTTTTGTTCCGGCGACCGCAGGTGACGCATGCTGACCCGTAAACAGCATCAACTTCTCCTCTTCATCAACCAGCGTCTGAACGCGAGCGGCATCTGCCCGTCGTTCGACGAGATGAAGGACGCGCTCGGTCTCAAGTCGAAATCGGGCATCCATCGGTTGATCTCCGGGCTCGAGGAGCGCGGCTTCATCCGCCGCCTCGCCCATCGTGCGCGCGCCCTTGAGGTGCTGCGGCTGCCCGAGGGTGCGGCGACACCGGAGCCGACCCGGCCGGGGTTCGCGGCGACCGTGATCAAGGGCGATTTCAAGTCGGCCTTCGCCGGCACCTCGGCCGAGAACGGCGTCGAATCGGTGCAGCTGCCGCTCTACGGCAGGATCGCTGCCGGCACGCCGATCGAAGCGCTGCGCGATCATTCGAACTCGATCGACGTGCCCGCGAGCCTGCTGCGCGGCGGCGACCACTACGCGCTCGAGGTCTCGGGCGACTCGATGATCGACGCCGGCATCCTGTCCGGCGACGTCGTGGTGGTGCAGCGCTGCGACATCGCCGACAACGGCAGCATCGTCGTCGCGCTGATCGACGACCAGGAAGTCACCCTGAAGCGGTTGCGCCGCAAGGGCGCCTCGATCGCGCTCGAGCCCGCCAACAAGAGCTTCGAGACGCGCATCTTCGGGCCCGATCGGGTCAAGGTCCAAGGGCGCCTCATCGGCCTGTTGCGCCGCTACTGAGCGGCGCTCCGCCGTCTTCGGTCCGGCGGCGCTGCTCGGGCGCGAGCGCCCACGGCCGAACGCCGCGATAGTCGCGCACGCTCTGGACCGTGACGGCGTCGTCGTGCAGCCACAAAGCGTGCGCGCCGGCACGCCACAGATCGAAGCGATCGATCACCGTGATCGCCGAACGGCAGCGCCCGCGCACGGGCACCGCGCTGATCACGATCGTGGCGCCGCGGCACTGCGTCGGCAGGCCACGCGGATCCGTCACCAGCGCCACGACGTGGCGGCCGGCGCGATAGACGCAGCCGAACCGATCGCAGCGCGCGTTCGTCCCCGGCGTGGCGGCTGCGAGCGCGGCCGGCTGGTCCTCGGCGAACCGGGCGAGCCACGCGTCGGCCATGAAGCGCTGCCCCTTCAAGGTCGAGAGCATCAGGGGACCGCCGCTCGGGTTGACCGCCATCAGGCCGCCGTCGGGCGAGACCAGGAGATCGGGTGGCCGCGCCAGCGCGGCGGCAAGGCAGCCGACAGCGACCCCGACGAAACCCCACCACCGCCAGCGCGTGCGCCACAGGCTGATCCACAGCGCGCCGAGAGTGATCGCCGCCAACGCCTCGATCGGGAACGCCGGTACTTTGATGACGGCGGCCGGCCATGCCGCGACCTCGACTGCGACCCAATTGATGATCGCGATGCCCCAGCCCATCGGCACGAGGCCGATGGCCTCCCAGCCGAACGGCATCAACAGCACGCCGATCAATCCGGCCGGCATCACGAGCACGCCCGACAGCGGCACCGCGACCATGTTGGCGACCAAGCCGAACAACGCGATGCGGTTGAAGTGGAAGGCGGCGAACGGCGACGTCGCGGCGGTCGCGAGCAACGACGAGAACACCAGCCCCCCGACGTAGAGCGCCGCGTAGCGCCACCACCCGGTCTCGGCGCGCCAACGCGCGATCGCGGGCTGCGCGATTTCATAACCGGCGATCAGCGCGATCACCGCGCCGTACGACATCTGGAAGCTCGGATTGAGCAGCGCCTCGGGCATGAAGGCGAGCACGACGATCGCCGACCACGCGACGACGCGTAGCGAGATCGCCGAGCGATCGATCGTCAAGGCCACCAGCACGAGCGCACTCATCAGGAACGACCGCTGCGTCGGCACCGTCCAGCCCGCGAGCAGCGCGTAGGCTCCGGCGGCGGCCAGTGCCGCGAGCGCCGCCCATTTCTTGATCGGGAACCGCAACGCGATCGGTTCGCACAACGCCAGCGCGGCGCGCACCAGGAACATGACGAAGCCGGCGACGATGGCGATGTGCAATCCCGAGATCGACAGCAGGTGAGCGAGGCCGGAGTCGCGATAGGCCTGATGCATCGCGCTCGAGATCTTGGACTCGTCGCCGGCGATCAGCGCCGCGGTCACCGCGCCGACATCGCCGGGCAGAACCGCCAGGATGCGCCGCGTGATCGTGGTACGCAGCCGCGCAATCCAGATCGCGGCGTCGAGCGCCTGGTCGGGCACCTCCGGCAGCACCGCGATGGGTGCGAACCCGGTGCCGGTCGCACCGACGCCGGCGAAGTAGAGGAAGCGCTGAAAGTCGAATGCCCCCGGTGCCGCCGGCGGCGATGCCGGCCGCAGCATCGCGCGCAACCGCACGCGCTGGCCGGGCACCAGGTTTGGCTCGGCCGCGTTGCGCAGCGACAGGCGCAGTTTCCGCGGCGTCCGGTCGCTCGACAGGCCGTCGATCGCCAGGCGATCGAGCAGCAGGCGGTAGCCGTTGGCGGTCTTGTCGACGCCGAGCACGCGGGCCTCGACGACGGTTGGCCCGAGACGGCGCTCGAGCACCGGCGCGGCAACCCGATCGCTGCGGAGCTCGGCGGCGAGGAAGCCGGCCGACGCCAGGAACAGGCCGGCGGCCGCGGCAACGCCGGCGGCAGTCCGACGCAGCACGACCAGCCCGGCGAGCGACACCCCGGCCGCGGCGACGCCGAGCCACATCGGCGGTTCGCTCGCCAGCTGGAAGTAGCCGCCGATCCCGGCACCGAATGCCACCGGCAGCCACAAGGCCCAACGGTCGCGCTCGCCATCCAGACGACCGCGCAGCCCCACCCAGAGCGACCCTGCCATCACCGCCCCGTCCTCGAGCGAGCAACCCCGAGATGTCCGTCACGCCGCAACCTGATGTACGCTTAATAGATGCCCCTCATCCCCCAACCAAACGGATCTGGAACCACCAGGCACTTGCCGGCGAGAACAAGGCCGCCTCCGCGACCGCGCTCGGCCTCGGCGCCCGCTTCACGGCGATCGACCAGATCTCGGGTGCGATCGAGGTCGCCAAACCGCTGACGCGCAACGTCGCGGCCGAGGGCGACCG
>JACQAI010000465.1 GCA_016195115.1 Pseudomonadota bacterium | reverse complement strand
CGGATGCGGCGTTCGCGCGCGCCAAGCCGGTGCTCGACGGCATGGGCAAGACAATCGTGCACGCCGGCCCGTCGGGCAACGGCCAGGCCGCCAAGCTGTGCAACAACATGCTGCTGGCGATCTCGATGATCGGCACCTGCGAGGCGTTCGGACTGGCCGAGAAGCTCGGCCTCAAGGCCGAGACCTTGTTCGCGATCGCGTCCAAGTCGACCAGCCAATGCTGGGCGATGACCAGCTACTGCCCGGTGCCCGGGCCGGTGCCGACCTCGCCGGCGAACCGCGGCTACGCGCCCGGCTTCACCGGCGCCATGATGCTCAAGGACCTCAAGCTGGCGCAGCAAGCGGCAATCGCCGCCGGCGCCACGACGCCGCTCGGTGCCGAGGCCGCCGCGCTCTACGGGCTCCACGTCGACCACGGCGGCGGCCCGCGCGACTTCTCCGGGATCTTCGAGTTCCTGCAGCGGAAGTGACGGCAGGCCCCTGGCCTGCCGTCGTCCCGCGTACGCGGGGATCCAGGGGGCGCGCTTCGGTGGTCGAAAGCCTGGGTGCCCGCTTTTCGCCGGCATGACGGCTGTTAGAGCAGCTCGCCGACGCTGTCCTCGAGCGCGAACACGTCGAGGATCTCGAGATCGTGGCCGACGCGGCGGATCAGCTTGCGGCGCGCCAGGTCGGCGAAGGTGCGCGCCACGGTTTCGCGCGTCGTCGCGGCGCGGTTGGCGATGTCGGTGGCGGTCGGCGCCGGCCGGATGGTGATCCGGCTCGCGGTCTCGCCACCGCTCCACTGCCGGCCGAGCCGGACCAGTTCGACGGCGACGCGATCGGGCGCGCGCAGCGCGCTCAAATCGCGCAGCCGCACGTTGATGCCGCGCACCACCGCGGTCAGGGTGCGCATGACGTTGAGCGCGAACTCGTGGTGACTGCGCATCAGCCCGAGGAAATCCTTGCCCGGGAGCACGCCCGCCACGGTGTCGTGGAGCGCGATGACGTAGGCCGAGCGCGGCCCGCCGTCGATTGCGGCCATCTCGCCGAAATGACCGCCCGGGCCGATGTCGGCGTAGGAGATCTCGCGGCCCGAGGCCGTGAACTGCACGACCCGGACCAGGCCGTGGCGCACGAACAGGACGTCCTGGGCGAGGTCATCCTGGTTGATGATCGTGACGTCCTTGGCGAACAGCTTCCAGGCGCACTTCGCCTCGGCCTGACGGATCACGTCCTTGCCCAGGCTGCGGAACAGGAACATGTCGGTCAGCGCCGGGGTGATGCGGTGCTTGGCGATGAAGGTGTCGAGATCCATCGGCTCGTACCGGTGACCAGCCCGGTCATGATGGCAACAAGATTGGCCAATTGCGAGCGTTTCGGTGACCGGCGTGGCCGGGGAGGCGGGCGAAACCGCGGAATTTGGCCAGTCCGGGGGGCGCCGGACGGGTGTTTGGAAAAACTCGCTAAAGATTTCCTCAAAGTGTGACGGGGGTCACAGAAAGGTCTGGCGGGGCCTCCTATCGTGGGCGCCATGGACGCATCTGATTGGAGTACATCCCAATGTCTGCGCAGATGACGGCTCGCGCCTTTCAGACTCGTGAAGTCTCGGTGCATGAGTCCTACTTGGAGACGATCCGGCTCACCGAACGCCTGCATCGGCAATTTCTTGAGGTTGTCAAAAACGAGTTGGAAAAACTCGCGATCGAAGACCTCAACAACGTGCAGAGTCTGATCCTGTTCAATATCGGCAAGAACGAATACACGGTCGGCGAGCTGACCGGTCGGGGCTATTACCTCGGCTCGAACGTGTCCTACAACGTGCGCAAGATGGTCGAGCACGGCTACCTGGTCCAGGAACGCTCGACCCACGACCGCCGCTCGGTCCACGTCCGGCTGACCCCCAAGGGCCTCGCGGTCTGGGAGAAGCTCGACGCCATGTTCGACCGCCAGGTTTCGGCCCTCGCGGCGAGCGAGACCGCCGAAGAGCTCGAATCGGCCAACGGCGCCTACAAGCGCCTGGAGCGCTTCTGGATGCAGCTGACCGAGTTCTCGCCCGAGCTGGCGCGCCACGCCGGCTGAGCGCCGTCCACCCCCGATGTCCCCGTGAGCCGTCCATGAACCGAACCGTGCGTCCGTCATCCCCGCGGCAACGCTCGACCCCAAGCGCGGTCAAGGCCGTGCCGGGCGCCGGCGCGCGCCCGGGTTCGGTGAAGGACGTCTATCTCGAGGCAATCCATCTCGCCGAGCGGCTACACCGCCAGTTCCTCGAGGTCGTGCAAGCCGAGCTCAACCGCGAGGGCATCGAGGACATCAACAATGTTCAAGCCCTGATCCTGTTCAACATCCGCGACGACGAGCTGACCGTCGGCGAGCTCACCAACCGCGGCTACTATCTGGGTTCGAACGTGTCCTACAATCTGCGCAAGATGGCCGAGCACGGCTATCTGGTGCAGGAGCGCTCGCCGCACGACCGGCGCTCGGTGCGCGTGCGGCTGTCGGACAAGGGCATGGCGTTGTGCAGCAAGGTTGACGCGATGTTCGACCGCCAGCTCGACGCGGTCAGCGGCATGCAGCTCGGCTCGGAGCTCAAGTCGGCCGCGAAGGTCTACGGCCTGCTCGAGCGCTTCTGGATCGGCCAGATCGGCTACAGCCGCGCGCTGCCGCGCGACTGAGCTCTCCGCATTCTTATCGTCCTGATGCGCCGGGCCTCGAGCCCGGCGTGCTTTTTGGGGGATGTGGGGATGGCAGGGGGATGGAGGGGATACGTGCCTTCGGCAGCAGGGAAGCGGTCGGCGTAGGATAAAGCGCTTCGCGCGCCACCCTTTCATCCCCCTGGCATCCGACATCCCCCAGGGGGCGCTGGGGTAGGCGCTGGATCCGCAGGACGACGGACGTGGCGCTACAGCCAGCCGCGGCGCCGGAAATAGTAGAACGGCAGCGCCGCCGACAAGAGCATCAGGACGAGCGCGAACGGGTAGCCATAGTACCAGTTGAGCTCGGGGAATTCCTTGAAGTTCATGCCGTAGATGCTGGCGATCAAGGTCGGCGGCAGGAACGCGACCGCCGCTACCGAGAAGATCTTGATGATGTTGTTCTGCTCGATGTTGAGCAGGCCCAAGGTGGCATCGAGCATGAAGTTGACCTTCTGGGACAGGAAGGTCGCATGGTCGTGCAGCGAGCGGATGTCGCGGTCGATCGTCTTGACCCGCACCTTGGCTTCCTTGTGCAGCCAGGCCGCCGCGCTGGCGGTGAAGAACGCATTGGCGCGGCTCAGGGTCAGGAGACTCTCGCTGATGCCCGAGATCAGCGTGCCGTAGCGGCCGATGCCGCGCAGCGCGGTTTGCAGCAAGGAGCTCTGGACCGCGCGCGCGTCCTTGACCTCGAACACGCTGCGCCCGATCGCGTCGATGTCGCCGGAGGTGCGCTCGAGCACGTCGGCGGCGCGGTCGACGATCGCCTCGAACAGCCCGATGAACGCCAGGTCGCTGGCGCTGCAGGCCGACGGCGTGCGCTGGATCCAGTTGGCGAAGTTGGTGAAGGCGAGCGGCTGCGAGTAGCGCAGGGTGACGAGCGCGGCGGGGGTGACCACGAAGGTGAAGGCGTCGCTCTTGGGCTGCGGCGTCTCGGCCTGGCTCATCAAGGTCACGGTCATGAACAGGGCCGCGCCGTCCTGGTAGAGCCGGCTCGAGATCTCGATCTCCTGCATGTCCTCGCGGCGCGGCAGCTCGACGCCGAGCGCGGTCTCGACGGCGCGAATCTCGGACGGCGCCGGTTCGATCAGGTCGTACCAGATCGCCGCCGGCAGCGCCTCGTCCGGTTCGTGGAATTGGCGCTGCTCGATGCGCCCGCCGTTGGGGACAAAGACCTTGAGCATCCCGCAACCGTCACCCGCGTTGGAAGGCTTGCCTCCCTGTCCTAGCATTGGCGCGGTTGCGGCCGCAACGCGGGCGTTGGACGCGGGGCAACAGCGGCTGTCGCGGCGCGGCGGTCGAGCGTTCGGGCGGATTGACCGCGATCAGGGGACCATGATGGTGCAAGGGTGGCGCACGGTGGGGCGCGGGGGTGGCGTGGCGGTAGCGCTCGCAGCGGCGGCGTTGTCGGCGGGTCCGACGCACGCCCAGGCCCCGGGGCCGCACCTCGGACCGACCCTGACCTCGCCCGTCGAGATCTCGACCTGTCTGTGTCTGGAGCGCGAGATCGCGACCCGGCAGGCCGAGCTGACGGTCTACCGCAACGTCTATGACGGCCTGGGGCAGGCGATCCGCGAGGCCGTGCTCGCGATCGATCGCGAGCGCCCCCTGGTCAACGTCGACGATCCGGCCGCGGTCGACGGCTTCCGCCGCCGCCTCGACGAGCTCGACGCCATGAAGGCGCGCCGGGATCAGGTCGCGCTACCCGACTACCAGGCGGCCGTGGCGAGCTACAGCGAGCGGGTCGCGCAATACACCCAGGCGTGCAGCGGCCGCGCGCTCGATCCGCGGCTCGCCGAGCAGGTGCGTCAGACCCTGAGCTGCCGCAGCGGCCCGTGACGTGCGGCGCCCCGGCGGGGCAGGGGCCCGCGCGGCTGTCCGTTCAGTTGAACGCCTGGATGCCGGTCTGGGCGCGCCCGAGGATGAGGGCGTGGATGTCGTGGGTGCCCTCGTAGGTGTTGACCGCCTCGAGGTTCAGCACGTGGCGGATCACGTGATACTCGTCCGACACGCCGTTGCCGCCGAGCATGTCGCGTGCCTGCCGCGCCGCGTCGAGCGCCTTGCCGCACGAGTTGCGCTTCAGCATCGAGATCATCTCGGGGGCGGCGCGGCCTTCGTCCTTGAGCCGGCCGAGCCGCAGGCAGGCCTGCAGCCCGATCGAGATCTCGGTCTGCATGTCGACCAGCTTCTTCTGGATCAGCTGGTTGGCGGCCAGCGGCCGGCCGAACTGCTGGCGGTCGAGGGTGTATTGGCGGGCGGTGTGCCAGCAGAACTCTGCGGCGCCGAGCGCGCCCCAGGCGATGCCGTAGCGCGCATTGTTGAGGCAGCCGAACGGACCGGCGAGGCCGCTGGCGTTGGGCAGCTGGTTGTCCTGCGGCACGAACACGTCGTCCATCACGATCTCGCCGGTCACCGAGGCGCGCAGGCTGAACTTGCCTTCGATTTTCGGCGCCGACAGGCCCTTCATGCCTTTCTCGAGGATGAAGCCGCGGATCTTGCCGGCGTCGTCCTTGGCCCACACCACAAACACGTCGGCGATCGGCGAATTGGTGATCCACATCTTCGCGCCCTTGAGCACGAAGCCGCCGTCGACCGTGCGGGCGCGCGTCTTCATGCCGCCCGGGTCGGAGCCGTGGTCGGGCTCGGTCAGGCCGAAGCAGCCGACCCATTCGCCGCGCGCCAGCTTGGGCAGGTACTTCTGACGCTGTGCCTCGCTGCCGTAGGCGTGGATCGGATGCATGACCAGGCTCGACTGCACGCTGAGCGCAGAGCGGTAACCGGAGTCGACGCGCTCGACCTCGCGCGCGACTAGGCCGTAGCTGACGTAGTTG
>JACQAI010000464.1 GCA_016195115.1 Pseudomonadota bacterium | reverse complement strand
GCAGCCATTCGAGCGTCGCGACCGATCTGCTGGTGCCCGGCCTCTATGTCAGCCAGCCGTTGCGCCATCTGCCCTATGTGCCGTTCGAGCGCTTGTCGCAGCTGCCGTTCATCGGCCGCGACGGCATGGTCGAGCCGGTCTACTGGAAGGGCGAGGCGGGGCCGGACCAGGTGCGCGCGCGCGCCGGCGCCCGCCGATGATCCGGCGCACCTTGCGGCGACTGCACCACCTGCTCGACCGGCGCGCGCCGGCGTTCTACGGCCAGCGCCTGGTGCTCGACCCGGCGCGCCGGCGCGCCGCGGCGCGCTGGCTGGCGCGCTGGCGACCCCGTTCGGCGAGGCTGGCGCCGAGCGCGCCGGCCGACGCGGCGGCCGCAGCGCTCGAGCGCGACGGGTTTCATGTCCTGGCGGCGCCCCTGCGGGCGAGCCAGCTCGACGACATCGTGGCGCATCTGGCGCGCTTTATGTGTCGCGATCCGTATCGGCCCGAGCTCGGTGCCTTCGATCCGACGGCGGCAGCGCCGCCGGCGACCCATGTCGCCTTCTATCCGCCGGAGGCGGTCGTCTCGGCGCCCCACGTGGTCGCGCTGGCCAACGACCCCTTCATCCTCGCGACCGTCGAGCGCGTGTTCGGTTGCAAGCCGACCATCGGCTACCTGGCGGCCTGGTGGTCGTTCCAGGGCCACGCCGAGGGCGAGCAGGCCGAGCTGTTCCACCGCGACGTCGACGATTGGCGCTTTCTGAAGCTGTTCGTCTATCTGACCGATGTCGACGATGCCGCCGGGCCGCACGTCTACGTGCCCGGCTCCCAAGCGGTGCCGAAGCTGCTGCGCATCGGCCGCTACTCGGACGCGGCGGTGACTGGGGCATTCGGTGCCGAAGCCATGCATCGCTTCGAGGGCGCGCGCGGCACCGCCTTTCTCGAGGATACGTTCGGGCTGCATCGCGGGCTGCCGCCGCGCAGCCGCAACCGCCTCATCCTGCAGGTCGTCTACAGCCTCGGCGAACTGCCCTACGGACCGCGCCGGCCTTACGATGCCCGTCAGCTCGGTCCGGACGCGCTCGCGCAGTGCGTGCGCGATCCCTACGTCAACCGCGTGTATCTGCACGCACCCAGCGCGACCCGCTGATTCGGCTGTGCGTCGGTTTGCATTGGCGGAAAGCCGATCGGCGCCTCGTGCCGATCGCAACGGACATTGCTGATGTTGGGGAGAGACCCCACCAGGGATCCCCTCAGGAGGCTTGGCTCGGAAGCTGCCCCCCACTGACTCAGTGGTCTGCGCCGTGCAGGGCCCAACGCAGGCCGGAGCCGGCGTCACGCCGCGAGCCCGAGCCCGTCCATCGCTTCCGGTGCCGCGGTGAGCGGCAGGCGCACGATGAAGCACGTGCCTTCACCCGGCTTGGAGTCCACTGCGATCGATCCGCCGTGCTTCTGCACCACGATGGCGTGGCAGATCGCGAGACCTTGGCCGGTGCCCTTGCCCGGCGCCTTGGTGGTGAAGAACGGATCGAAGATCCGGGCGATCAGCTCCGGGGTCATCCCGGTGCCGGTATCGGAAACCCGGATCTCCGCCCAATCGCCGTCGTGGCGCGTCGCCACGGTGATGCGGCCGGTGCCGTCGCCCTTGGCCTCGATGGCGTGCGCGGCGTTGACGATCAGGTTGAGGAATACCTGGTTGATCTCGCCGCCGCGGCACGGCACCGGGGGCAGGTCCGGGGCAAGCGCGGTGTCGAGCTCGGCGAGGTATTTCCACTGATTGCGGCTGACCGTGATCGTGGTCTCGATCGCGCGATTGAGGTCGAGCGGCGTGACTTCCTTGACGTCGGGGTGCGAGAACTCCTTGACCGCCAGGACGATCTGGCGGATCCGGTCGACGCCGTCGAGCGATTGCGTGATCGCGGTCGGGATCTCGTCGCGCAGGAAGTCGAGGTCGGCGGCGGTCGCGGCCTCGTGCAGCGCGCTCGCCAGCGCGGCGAGGCGCGGCTCGGCCTCGGCGGCAGCGCGCAGCGCGGCGGCATGCTCGAGCACGGTGCGCAAGTCGGCGAAACTGGTCTCGAGGAAGCGGATATTGTCGCCGACGTACTGGGTCGGCGTGTTGATCTCGTGCGCGATACCGCCGGCGAGGGTACCGAGCGCCTCGAGCTTCTGAGCCTGGCGCAACTGGGTTTCCATCATCTGGCGCTCGCGCTCGACCGCGGCGGCCCGCTCGGCATTCGTACGCAGGGTCTCGATGGCATGCGCGAGCAGCCCGATCTCGTCGCGGCGCGTCAGTTCCGGCACGGTGACGGCGCGGTCGTTCTCGGCCAGCCGGACCACGATTCGGGTCAGCGCGGTCAGCGGCGAGATCACTTTGCCGCGCAGTACCAGCACGCCCAGCGTCGAGGTCACGATGATGAACACGAGCAAGCCGATGGCCTTGAGCAGCTGGACCCGCGCGTCGCGCGCGTCGCGCGCTGCTGCGGCCGCGGCCTGCGCAAGCGCGGCGGCGCGGATCGCGCTGCTGGTCTCGATCGCGGGAATGTGGCGAGCGCGCAGCTGCGCGGATGTGATGCTGGACGATGCGCCTTGCTCGCGATTCTTGATGATTTGGCCGTACATTGCTTCGATGTCGCCGAAATAGAGTTGCTGCATCGCCTCGATCGTCTGCTGAAGGTCGACCGGGAAGGCGGTGCCTTGCGCGGCGGCGATTTGCCGGCTGACGTCGGCAATCTGCTCCAGACGCCGCCCCATGGCATGGACGCGTCCGGCTTGCTGGCCGAGGTCGCCGGCGATCTCGGCGGTGACCGGCGCGTCGGTGGCGACCAGGCCGACCATCCGGCTGGCGCGTCGACCGGCGTAGTCGCGCATGATGGCGGCAAGCCGGGCTAGATCGATATAGCTGCGCGCCAGGGGCTGCGCGCTCGCGGTCGCCTCGCGTTCGGCCCGGTCGGCGACCGCCTCGAGCTGCCCCATCAGCGCGATCAAGTCGTCGACATACGTTCGCGCGGTGTCCGTGTTGCGGTGGCTGGCATCCAATCGCGCGACCGCGAACGCGCGGAGCGCTAGGAAGCGTGCTTGGATCTGCTCGATCCGGTCGACCAGGAACTCGGTGCCAGGTGCGCCGCGCAGCAGGCCGATGCAGGTGGCGAACGCCTGGTCCGTGATGGCGGTGATACGTTGCTCGTTTTCGGCCGAGGTGTCGCTCCCGAGCAGGCGGGCATTGAAGTGGCCGCGCTCGCTCGAGGCATGTTGCTGGATCGACAGAATAGCGCCGAAGGCACCGATCATCCGCTCGGTATGCCAAGCTTCCTCGAGCTCGTGGTTCTCGATCAGCATCACGCTCGAGGCCGCGGCCAGCGCCGCGGCGACCAGCACGCCCATGAACAGAAGAAAATAGGCCTTGATCGACATGTTCTCTCCTACTGGAACCGAGTAATGGCGGCGGCGCGGTGCCGCGAAGCGCGGGGCGAAGCTCTAGCCGCGGTTACGGACGCGTCGGATCGCGCGCACCGTCACGTGTTGCGCCGACGCGAACCGCAGGGATCGCACATAGCGCCACGAACGGGCCGACGCACGCACCGGCTCGGTCGGCCAATAGACCAGCATGAAGAAGAAACCGATGGCAGCGCCCAGGATCGGCAGGGCGAGCGACGGCAACAGGGCGGCGAGCGTGCTGGGCCCGATGATGGCGGCGGTGTACAGGCGTGCGGCGCCGCGGTCGCCGGCGCGCCGCCACAGCACGTGGTGCAGGTGGCTGTTGTCGGCCTGGAACGGCATCATGTGCAGCCAGGTCCGGCGGATCAGGACGCGCGCCGCGTCGAGCACCGGCAGCAGGAACAGGACCATCAGCTGATCGAACGCCATCGTGTCAGGGCGCCGGGCGTAGATCGCCAGCGCCAGCACCGCAATCCCCGAGCCGACGACATAGGCACCGCCGTCGCCCGCGAACAGCAGGCCGCGCAGATTGAAGCGCAGGAAGGCGAGCAGGGTGACGGCGGCGGCGAGGAAGGCCCACATCGGCAGCATGTTGGTGCTGGCCTGCAGCAGCGCCAGCCACCACAATCCATTGACGCCCAGGATGCCGTTGCGGCCGTCCATCAGGTTGACCGAGAAGATGAAGAACACGATCCCGAGCGTGGTCAGGATGAGGGCGGCGGCGTGCGGTATCTCCAGGTTGACGCCAGCGCTGAGGCGGATCGCACCGATGACGAGCTCGTCGTTGCAGGCCAATGTCAGGCCGCAGGCGACGATCGAGCCGAGCAGCCGCCAGGCAGCCGGCAGGCCGCGATGATCGTCGATGGCGCCCATGATGAAGTGAAAGGCCACCAGGCCGCTGCCCCAGAGCAGCACCCGGTCGGGTTCGCGGTCGATGGCCGACAGGCCAGCGCTGATCGCCAACGCGACGATGAAGGCGAGGCCGCCCATGCGCGGCGTCGGCCGGGCGTGGATTTTCCGGGCCTCGGTCGGTCGATCGATCAGCCCAAGGCGGTTGGCGATCGGCGCGGCGTGCCGCAGGATCAGCCAACTGGCGATCAGACAGAGGGCGACGGCGAGGATCGGCACCATGATCGGGGTCCTTGCTTCCGCTGGGTGCATCGACGGGCTGCCGATGCGTGCATGAAATCTGCGGCCGGGCCCGCGTATCCGCACGCCAAGATTGGTCAACCTTTGTAAGAGAATGTGCAGGAAACGGCCCCGAACGCCGCGCCGGACCGCGCGCCGGGGGCGCACGTCGGTCGCCGACTATTTCTTTGTGTTGCAGCGCTTTATAGTGACTCGCATGCATCTGGGCGGGCTCTCTCGTGCGGCAATCACCGCGCTCTCGCCGCAGGTGCGTCCGGGGCGGCGATGATGGTGGCGCCGACCGAGTCCCGAGCGCGTCCCGAGGCTGGCGCGGCATCGGCCGGCAGCGGCCGAGCGATCGAAATCTCTGGTCGGTTCCTGGCTTGGCTGGCGCCTGATCGGGTGGCGCTCGCCGGGCTTGCGACCTACCTCCTGGTCACCGCCGTAGCGCCCTTGGCGCCGACGACCGACGTCAACCTGCGGGCGCTCGCCTACGTTGCGCTGTGCTATCTCGGGTTCCTGTCCGGCGTGGTGCTGTGCCGCACGGTCGATCCCGCGGCCACGCTGGCGTCGAGAACCCAGGTCGCGGCGCTGCGTCCGATCGGCTTCTGGCTCGTCATCGGGGTCGCGGCGACGGGCATCGGCTTGCGTGTGCTCGATCGTTTCGTCGTCCGTGCCGTGCCGCTCGGTGACGATTTCTCCGCGGTTCGCGAGCAGCTGCAGAGCACCCAGGCGTCGCTGCTCTCGGCCGCCGGCGCGGCACTCTACCCGGCCGCGTTCGTCACGCTGTTCGCCTACTACCTGCTGCCGCGCCAGCGACGCAGCGTCCTGCTGGCGCTCGGCGCCTATCTCGTCTTCCTGTATCCGGCGTTCGAGGCCGGGCTCCAGGGCTCGCGCTCGCTGATGCTGATCAGCTTCGGGTTCGTGGTGATGTCCCGACAGCTATTGCCCGACTCGTTCGGCGTCTTTCGGCGACCGGCGGTTTTCGCCGTCGCCTCCTTGGGGCTAGTCTACGGCCTGTTCTTGATCTTCCAGATCCGCCTGGAGGCCGCAGGCACGGATTTCGTCACGTCCTCGAACCTATCCGGCTACGCGTTCACCTTGCCGCCGACCAAGGCGATCGAAGACCTCACGCTGACCGCTGCGCCACCGCTTCGCCTGGCGGCTTCGATCGTCGTCCATCTCACCCAATATTATTGCCATTCCGGCTACGAGCTGATGTACGTCTTCGACCGGCTGCCCGACGAGCCGTTGTTCGGCGCCTACAATTTCTTCCACGTCTTCAAGCTCTGGAGTCTCGTGACCGGCGACACGTCGGTGCTCGAGCGGGTCCAGAGCGTCGACATCCGCACGGGCGTGTTCGCGACCTTCTTCGTGCCGCTGTTCGTCGATTTCGGCTGGCTCGGCATCATCGTGATGGCCGGGTTCGGCTACCTGTGCACGATGCTCTGGCGTGCCGCCTGCAGGCGCACGGTCGTCTGGTTTCCACTGCACGCCTACATGACGATCGTCGTCTTCCTGATGCCGGTGACGAGCTTCGTGGTCGCGGCGCAGGGCCTCTATACGATCGTCGCCCTGTCGCTGATCGGCGTGGCGCTGGCGCTGCTCGAGGGCGATGGGACGACCGCCGGGTCGCCGCGCATGACCGATCGATAGAGCGCCTCGAGCTGAAGCGCCACGGCGTTCAGCTCGTAGCGTCCGTCGACCCGGTCGCGGGCACGCGCGCCCAGCCGGGCAACCAGCGCGGGGTCGCGCCACAACGCTACCAGCGCATCGCCGAGGGCTGCCGGGTCGCCCGGCGGCACGGTCAAGCCGGTGATCCCGTCGAGGCTGACCTCGGGAACGCCGGTGGGCAGGGCGGTATTGATCACCGGCTTGCCGCAGGCCATCGCCTCGATCTGGACGATGCCGAAGGTTTCCGCCCGCGTGGTCGACGGCAGCACGAAGAACTCGCAGGCCGCGTAGTAGGCCGACAGCTCGGCATCATCGAGCCCGCCGGCGAACACGACCCTGTCGCGCAGCCCGAGATCGGCGCGCAACTGCTCGAGCTCGCTCGCCATCGGCCCGTCGCCGACGATGACCACGCGGAGGTCGTTGCCGACGAGGGCGCGCAGCAGCACGTCGAACCCCTTGTAGGACACCAGGCGCCCGACCGCGAGTGCGAACCGGCCGCCGCAGCGTCGCCGAACGGTGTCGATCCGCGCCGCGTCGGCGGCGGCTGCGCGCAACGCCGACGCGTCCAACCCGAAGCCGACGACGGCGCATTTGTCGCGCCAAGGCGCCAGCACCGTCGAGCTGTCGCGCAGTCCGCCCGTCGAGCAGATGATGCGGTCGGCCCGGGCGCACAGGCGCTTCTGGAAAATCTCCGCGACCGGCCGCAACAGGCGCTGCCGCACGATGTCGCTGTGCCAGCTCACGACGACGTGGCGCGGCTTGGGGAGCAGGTTGAAGGCAACCGATGCGATCGGGAACGGCTCGTGGAAGTGGACGATGTCGGCCCACCGGCTCCAGCGCCGGTAGGCGTCGAGATAGCCGGCCGAGATCGGCATCGTCCCGACGGCGATACGGTACGGCTCGCGTCGAACCGTCATGCCGTGCTGCTCGACGGTGCCGGCGCCGGTCGCGCCATCGCCGGCATGGACGAGCACGCGGACCTGATGACCTCGGCTCGCGATGCCGCGCGCCATCGAGTCGAGGGCGCGTTCCATGCCGCCGAAGCTGGGCGGCATAAACTTGCCGACATGCAGGATCTTGAGCGGCGCCGTGGCGCCGCTCGTCGCCGCCGTGTCGGTCCGACCGATGGCATCATCTGGCATGGCTCGCGGCCCCCGGTGAAATTGCACGGCGATGATTAGCGCGCCCGGGTCGGCGGTCGAAGCCAGGAATGGTCAGATATGGTCAAGCGATGTTGACCAAGCCTTACAAATCTTCACCAGGCGCACATCACCGACTTACCCGCGCCGGTTAGGCTTCGTCCTGCAATCTATCGGACAGGCGACCCGACCGGGGCGCCGCTGCAAGGAACCTCGCCATGAGCAACCCGAAGCGCTGGATCAAGAAGCTCACCGGCTCGCGGCATGTCGCGGCATCCGTGACGCCTTCGGTCAGGAGCTATACGGGCGAAGAGATGCGCGCCTGGTTCGGGCCTCCGACCGGGATCCGACATCACGGCGAGCACGGCGCCGATTGCTGCTGCACGATGGCACGGCGGCAGGTGCGGCTCGCCGCCGCGCAGCTCCCCGCTGCCGCACCCGTCGTCGCGGTGCGCGGCGCATTCGGCAAACCGCGATGACGAACCTCAAGCACCGGATCGCTCGCACACGCAAAACCGCAGCAGTACCCGCGCACAGCCTGCGATCCGCGACGATGGCGGATGCCCGCCTGTTGTTGGACTGGCGCAACGACACGCAGACCCGCGCCAACTCGCGCCAGCACGGGCTCGTGGTCTGGCACGCTCATCTCGATTGGCTGGCCACGGTCTTGTGCGATCCGGCGCGCGAGCTGCTGATTGCCGAACTGAACGGCGTGGCGGTCGGCACGGTTCGGCTCGACACGAGGGAAGACGATACCGTCCTGTCCTGGACCGTCGCCCCCGAGCATCGCGGCAAGGGCTTGGGTCGCAGGATGGTGGAGCTTGCTGTCGATCGGGTCCCGCATCGGCGGCTGACGGCGGAGATCGCGATCGGCAACGAACGGTCGATGGCGATCGCCAAGGCGGCCGGATTCCAACTCGATCATTCGGCAGGCGACATGATGGTCTGGTTGCGCCCGCGACTTACCGGCTCAGCGCGCGGCGGCGAATCGTTGGCGCACGGCGGCGATTGACGCAGGAGAGAGGCCGATGACGGAGCGACACGACGCGCAGCGGATCTTCATGCGGCCGCTTGAAGAGGCGGACATCGATCCGCGCTATGTCGCCTGGTTCACCGACATTGACGTCACGCGGTTCATCGAGTCGCGCAATTTCTCCGCCGACGACTCCAAGGCCTACCTGCGCGCCGGCCGCGAGACGCGCAGCTACTTCATATATGCCGTCTGCCTGTCGGAGTCGCAGCGTCACATCGGAAATCTGAAGATCGGTCCGATCAACTGGACTCACGGCGTCGCCGATCTCGTGACGGTGATCGGTGACAAGAGCTGTTGGGGGCAGGGGTTCGCGGCCGAGGCGATCGCGCTTGGTTCGCGTGTGGCTTTCAAGTCCTATGGCCTGCGCAAACTGCACGGTGCGATTCTTGCCGACAATATCGGCTCCATCAAAGCCTATACGCGCGGCGGCTGGAGCATCGTCGGACGGCTGCACGCGCATTACCTGGTCGAAGGGCGTCCGATGGATGCCGTGCTGGTGAGCTGCTTCGCCGACCCGCCCGCGCCACCGCCTAGCTGAGCGCGACGACGCTAAAGCCGGCCACGCCCGGTCCGCCAATCACGGTCCGTTGGCCGGCCGCCCGGATACGGACGCGGGCACCGACGCGCGCCCCTTGCGGCAGCGGTGCCACGCAATGCAGCTGAAAGGTCTCCCGCGCCATGCCGCCGGCGCGAAAGAAGCCCTGGCGCCACACCGCGTCGTCGACCGTGAAGCTGACCGCGACCTCGTCGCCGGCGTCTAGTCCGTCGACGGCGAACCACGCCTCGAGCCAATAGCTCTGCGCCACCGCCACCTTGCCATCGGCGAACCCGCTCCCCTGCAGCGCCGACTCGAACACGATTGCCGTGTCCGCATTCGGTGGGATCGCCTGGGACTGCAGCTTGCGCAGGATCAAGGTTGGCCGGGCGGGACCGGCCGCGAGCGTGACCGAGCCGGCCTCCTCGATGCGGACCGCGCTGTCGGGATGCGGCTCGGGCGCGTATTTGACCTGATGCGGCGCCGTCAGGGTGATCCAGAGCGGCGCCCGCACCCGAATGTTGCTGTAGCTGCCGGTCGTGCCGAACCCGATCGCGCGGAACGCCAGGCCATGCTGCGCGGCGGCGCGCCAGGCGCATTGCTCGAATTCGACATTGCGCGCATTGCCGGCGGCGCCGTCGCGGCCGCCGAGATGGACGCCGACCGGCGGCACCATTCCGGCACCGGAGTAGACGTGGGAGATGAACCGGCACTGGTGGAACGTCGCATTGGCGACGTAGTG
>JACQAI010000463.1 GCA_016195115.1 Pseudomonadota bacterium | reverse complement strand
CAATGGGACGACGGACACCATCTCCTCGCGACAAGGGAAGCGCATATCAGCGTCGCGAAGGGCTGCGACGGATCCAGATCTGGGTTCCTGACGTGCGCTCGCCGACGTTCAAGATCGAAGCGCGCCGGCAAGCCCGGATCGTGGCGGCCCATGCGAGCGAACGGGCGACGATGGACTTCATCGAAGCTTCCATGGATTGGCGCGAGGACACGTGACGCCCATGCCCCCACCCTACCCTCCCCCACGCTGCGCGCGGGGGAGGGATATTGAAGGGGCGGCGTGCGAGAGAGGGTCCTACGCCGCGGCGCTCGGGCGCGCCTTCATGCGGGTGTACCAGGCGCCGATGTTCTTGAGCGCCGGATTGAGCGGCTGGCCGAAGCCCTGGAAGAAGTCGACGAACGCGAACAAGAGGATGTCGGCCAGGCTCAGGCGGGCGCCGCAGACGTAGGTCTTGCCGGCCATCTGGCCGTCGAGCCAGGCGAGCTTCTCCTGGGCGATCTGCTTGAGGTCGTCGGCGGCCTGCGGGATGCAATGGACGCGTTTCTCGAACAGCTTGAAGCCGTCGCCGTAGCGGAAGCCGTTCGACATCGTCTCGACGATGTTGAGATCGATGCGGCGCGTCCACATGCGCGTCTCGGCGCGCTCCTCGGGCGTCTTGCCGATCAGCGAGGTGCCCGGCTTGATCTCGTCGAGATATTCGCAGATCGCCGTGATCTCGGCGAGGATGGTGCCGTTGTCGAGCTCGAGCGCCGGCGTCGTACCGCTCGGGTTCCTGGCCATGTGCGCCGGCTGGCGGTTCTCGCCGGCCATCAGGTCGAGCTCGACCTTGGGCAGCTCGATGCCCTTCTCGGCTGCGAACATGCGCACGGTCCGGGGATTGGGCCCGATCGAATTGTAGAGCTTCATGGCGCGCCTCCCTCGCTGTCGGTAAGCTGCGGGGCAGCATAAGGGGGCGGACCGTGAGCTACCAGACCATCCTCTACGCCGAAGACGGACCGATCGGCACCATCACGCTCAATCGGCCGGACGACGGCAACATGTTCAACGAGACGATGTGCCACGAGGTCCGCGACTGCATCAACGCGATCCGCCGCGAGACGCGTACGCGGGTGCTGGTGCTCACCGGTGCCGGGGACAAGTTCTTCTGCATCGGTGGGCGCAAGGACGGCATGCCGGACACCACGCTCTATGCCGGCGTGCTGCCGACCCTCGAGATGTACGAGGCGATCGAACGGCTGCAGAAGCCGGTGATCGCCTCGGTCAACGGCTTCGCGGTCGGCGGCGGCAACGTGCTCCAGATGGTGTGCGACGTCACCATCGCGAAGGAGAGCGCGGTGTTCCGCCAGGTCGGCCCGATGATGGGCAGCTTCGACGCCGGTTACGGCACCTGGTATCTCGAGGACCTGGTCGGCAAGAAGAAGGCCAAGGAGATCTGGTTCCGCAATCCCAAGCTGAGCGCACACGAGGCGCTCGAGCTCGGGCTGATCAACCACGTCGTGCCCGACGCCGAGCTCGCCACGGCGACCCGCGCGTGGGCGCTCGAGATCGCCGAGCGCGGGTCATTTGCGCTGGCCTCGGTCAAGGCGGCGTTCAACGCCCGCCATGGCGGCGTCGCGGGCTTGTCGCGCATGGCCCACGACCTGCTGCTGCGCGCCTACCTCGAGACCGAGGAGTCGCACGAGCTGGGCGCCAGCTTCCGCGAGCGCCGCAAGCCCGATCCGGAAAAATTCGGCCGCTGATGTCCTCGACCATCCTGACCCTGCACGACCCGGATCAGGCGCGGCGCTTCTATGCCGACGGCACGTGGCGCGCCGACACGCTCTACATGCTCTTGGAGCGCCACGCCGCCGAGCGCCCGCAGGCTTTTGCGCTGCGCGACGGCACGCGTCGGCTGAGCTGGGCGGCGCTGCACGGCTGGGTCGACGCGCTGGCCGACGATCTGCACGACGCCGGCGTGCGGCGCGGTCAGCGGGTCGGCGTCTGGCTGCCCAACCGAGTCGAGTCGGTGGTCACGTTCCTGGCGTGCTCGCGCAACGGCTATGTGACGACGCCGTCGCTGCATCGCAGCCACACGACGGCGCAGATCGTCCATCTGATGCGGCGCTGCGCGGCCGCCGCGCTGATCGTCCAGCCCGGCTACGGCGCCGACGCCGAGCGCACCGACATCGTGCGCGACGCCGCGGCGCTGCCGTCGATGCGGCGCGTCTATGCCGTCGCCGCGGCACAGGGCGCGGCGCTGCCGTTCCCGCCGGCGACCGCGCCGCCGCGGCGGCTGACCGAGCCGGTGCGCAACCCGGACAAGATCGTCTATCTGGCCTTCACCTCGGGCACCACGGGCGAGCCCAAGGGCGTGATGCACAGCGACAACACGCTGCTCGCCAACGGCCGGCCGATGGTCGCCGACTGGAAGTTCGGACCCGAGACCGTGATCCTCAGCCTCTCGCCCATGAGCCACCACATCGGCACGGTGGCGTTCGAGCAGATGATGGTCGCGGGCGCCGAGCTCGTGCTCGACGACCCGCCCCAGGGCCGCTCGCGGCTCGACTGGATCGTCGAGAGCGGCGCCACCTATGTGCTGGGCGTGCCGACCCACGCGATCGACGTCCAGGCGGCGATGAAGCGCGCCGGGGCGACCAAGCTCGGCACGGTCGCGGTGTTCTACATGGCCGGCTCGCCGATCCCGCGCGAGGTCTGCCGCGCCTTCCTGCAGATGGGCGTCATGCCGCAGAACATCTACGGCATGACCGAGAACGGCTCGCATCAATACACGCTGCCGAGCGACGACGAGGAGACCATCGTCGGCACCTGCGGGCGCGCCAACGCCGGTTACGAGGTCAAGGTTTTTGCGCCCGACGATCCGGACCGCGAAGTCGCCGTCGGCGAGGTCGGCCAGATCGGCAGCCGCGGTGGCAACCTGACCCTGGGCTATTTCGCCGACCAGGCGGTGACCGAGGCCAGCTTCAACGCCGGCGGCTGGTTCATGTCGGGCGATCTCGGCGTGCTCGACGCGCGCGGTTGCCTGACCATCGTCGGGCGCCAGAAGGACCTGATCATCCGCGGCGGCCACAACATCCACCCGGCGCAGATCGAGGACGTCGCGCTCAGCCATCCCGAGATCGAGAAGGCGGCGGCCTTCGGGGTCGCGGATGACCGCCTCGGCGAGCGGGTCTGCCTCGCCTACATCGCCGCCGACCAGGCCGAGATCCCGCCCGAGGCGCTGCTCGCCCACCTCGATCGCGGCGGCCTGTCGCGCTACTACATGCCCGAGTTCGTGATCGCGCTGCCCGAGTTCCCGCTCACCCCGAGCGGCAAGATTT
>JACQAI010000462.1 GCA_016195115.1 Pseudomonadota bacterium | reverse complement strand
GCCCAAAGCCGCGAAGTTGGCCTAAAAGATCGAGGAGAGTGGGAAAATGCCGAAGCGGGTTATGAGCGGTGTCGTCGTCAGCGACAAGATGGATAAGACCGTGGTGGTGCAGGTCGAGCGCCGCGTCATGCATCCGGTCTACAAGAAGTTCATCACGCGCTCGAAGAAGTACTCGGCGCACGACGAAGGCAACAAGTTCAAGGTCGGCGACCGCGTGCGCATTCGCGAGACCCGGCCGCTGTCGAAGACCAAGTGCTGGGAAGTCGTGACCGACGAGGCTACGACCTCCGGCGCGGGAGCCTGACGCCATGATCCAGATGCAGACGAATCTGGACGTCGCCGACAATTCCGGCGCGCGCCGCGTCATGTGCATCAAGGTGCTGGGCGGTTCAAAACGCAAATACGCCACCATCGGCGACGTCATCGTCGTATCGGTGAAGGAGGCGATCCCGCGCGGCCGCGTCAAGAAGGGCGACGTTCACCGCGCCGTGATCGTGCGCACCGCGACGCCGATCCGGCGGCCCGACGGCAGCCTGATCCGCTTCGACACCAACGCCGCGGTGCTGATCACCAAGCAGAACGAGCCGATCGGCAGCCGCATCTTCGGGCCGGTCACCCGCGAGCTGCGCTCGAAGAACTTCATGAAGATCATCTCGCTGGCACCCGAGGTCCTCTAGATGGCGACCAAGCTCAAGATCAAGAAGGGCGACAAGGTGATCGTCATCACCGGTCGCGATCGCGGCAAGACCGGCGAGGTCTTCGAGGTCATGCCGCAGGAGAACCGCGTCAAGGTGCGCGGCGTCCACATCGTGAAGCGCCACATGCGCGCGTCCGCGACCCAGCAGGGCGGCATCGTCGAGATGGAGGCCGCGATCCACGTCTCGAACGTCGCCCACGTCGACCCCAAGAACGACAAGCCGACCCGCATCGGATTCAAGTTCCTCGCCGACGGCCGCAAGGTGCGTTTCGCCAAGCGGTCGGGCGAAGTCATCGACGCTTGAGGGCATCATGGCGACCAAACTTCAAGAGCACTATGAAGCCACCGTCCGGCCAAAGATGATGGCGGAGTTCAAGTACAAGAACCCGATGCAGGTGCCGCGGATCGACAAGATCGTGGTCAACATGGGCGTCGGCGAGGGCACGCAGGACGCCAAGAAGGTCGACGCGGCCTTGGGCGACCTCGCCAAGATCACCGGCCAGCGCCCGGTCAAGACCAAGTCCACCAAGTCGATCGCGCAGTTCAAGCTGCGCGAGGGCGTGCCGGTCGGCGTCAAGGTGACGTTGCGCAAGCACGTCATGTACGAGTTCCTCGACCGGCTGATCCACATCGCGCTGCCGCGCGTGCGCGACTTCCGCGGCGTCAATCCGAAGAGCTTCGACGGCCGCGGCAACTACGCGATCGGCCTCAAGGAGCAGCTCGTGTTCCCGGAGATCGACTATGACCGCGTCGACACCGTGCGCGGCATGGACATCGTGATCGTGACAACGGCCCGGACGGATGACGAGGCGCGCGCGCTGCTGCGCGGCTTCGACATGCCGTTCTCATCCTGATTCAACCCGAGGGATCGGACCCTATGGCCAAGACGAGCTCAATCGAGAAGAACAAGCGGCGCATGAAGCTGGCGCAGCGCTTCCAAGGCAAGCGCGCGCGGCTCAAAGCGATCGCCGACGACATGAACGTGGATCAGGAAGAGCGTTTCGCGGCGCGCCTGAAGCTCGCCGAGCTGCCGCGCAACTCGTCGAAGACGCGCATTCGCAACCGTTGCGAGCTCACCGGCCGGCCGCGCTCGGTCTATCGCAAATTCAAGCTGTCGCGCATCGCGCTACGCGAATTGGCGTCGACCGGCCAGATCCCTGGCATGGTCAAGTCGAGCTGGTAGGAGGGGCGGTAACATGTCGATGACCGATCCCCTCGGGGACATGCTGACCCGGATCCGCAACGCCCAGCGCGCGCGGATGTCGGTGGTGTCGAGCCCGGCGTCCAGGCTGCGCACCAACGTGCTCGAGGTTCTGCAGCGCGAGGGCTACATCCGCGGCTACAGCGAGTCGCAGTTGCGCAAGGGTCTCAACGAGCTGCGCATCGAGCTCAAGTATCACGAGGGCGAGCCCGTGATCAAAGAGATCAAGCGCGTGTCGACCCCCGGTCGGCGCGTCTACTCGAAGATCAAGGACCTGCCGCGCATCTACAACGGCCTCGGGATCGCGATCCTGTCGACGCCGCAGGGCGTGATGTCGGATTCCGAGGCGCGCGCCGCCAATGTCGGCGGCGAAATCCTCTGTCGGGTGTTCTGATCATGTCGCGCATCGGCAAGAATCCCGTCGAGATCCCCAAGGGCGTCACGGTCGCGCTGGCCGGCCGAACGATCACGGCCAAGGGCAAGCTCGGTGAGCTCAAGCTCGATCTGTCGGACGAGGTCGACGCCGCGGTCGCCAACGACAAGATCACGGTGACGCCGCGCTCGCAGTCCAAGCAGTCGCGCACCATGTGGGGCACCACGCGGGCGCTGCTCAACAACATGGTTCGCGGCGTCGCGACCGGTTTCTCGCGGCGGCTCGAGATCAACGGCGTCGGCTACCGCGCCGCGGTCCAGGGCTCCGACCTGACCCTGCAGCTCGGCTACAGCCACGAGATCAAGTACAAGATCCCCAAGGGCATCACGATCGTCGCCGAGAAGCCGACCAGCCTCGTGGTCAGCGGCGCCGACCGCCAACGGGTCGGCCAGGTCGCTTCGGAGATCCGCGGCTATCGCGGCCCCGAGCCCTACAAGGGCAAGGGCGTCAAGTACGAGGAAGAGTATATCGTGCGCAAGGAAGGCAAGAAGAAGTAGGCCCCCCATGTTGAACGCCAATGAGCTCTTCGAACGCCGCCAGCGGCGCGTGCGCACCAAGCTGCGCAAGCATGCCTACGGGCGGCCGCGTCTGTCGGTCTTCCGCTCGAGCCTGCACATCTACGTCCAGGTCATCGACGACAGCCGCGGCGTCACGCTCGCGGCGGCGTCGACCCGCGACAAGGAGCTGCGCGCCCAGCTCAAGACCGGCGCCACCGTCGACGCCGCCAAGGCGGTCGGCAAGCTGATCGCCGACCGCTGCAAGGCCGCCGGCGTCGAGGCCGTCGTGTTCGACCGTGGCGGCTACATGTTTCATGGCCGGGTCAAGGCCCTGGCCGACGCCGCCCGCGAAGGCGGGCTGGCGTTCTAGCGAGGACGAACCATGGCACGAGATGTCCGCGGCGGTCGCGACCGCCAATCCCGGGATCGCGAAGACAGCGAGTTCGTCGAGAAGCTGGTCAGCATCAACCGCGTCGCCAAGGTGGTGAAGGGCGGCCGGCGGTTCGGCTTCGCGGCGCTCGTCGTGGTCGGCGACGGCAAGGGCCGGGTCGGTCACGGCTCGGGCAAGGCGCGCGAGGTGCCCGAGGCGATCCGCAAGGCGACCGAGCAGGCCAAGCGCGCCATGGTGCGCGTGCCGCTGCGCGAGGGCCGCACGCTCCATCACGACATCCACGGCCACTACGGCGCCGGCCGCGTCGTGCTGCGCACCGCGCCGGTCGGCACCGGCATCATCGCCGGCGGCCCGATGCGCGCGGTGTTCGAGGCGCTCGGCGTCCAGGACGTGGTCGCCAAGTCGATCGGCACCTCCAATCCGCACAATATGGTCAAGGCGGCCTTTGCGGCGCTCACCGCCATGGTGTCGCCGCGCGCCGTCGCGGTCCGGCGCGGCCGCAAGGTCAGCGACATCCTCGGCCGGCGCGATGGCGAGGCGGCGGCCGCCGCCGCCGCCGCCAAGGAGTAGGGCGATGGCCAAAGCCAAGCAGGACAAGCCGGCCGGCGCCAAGAAGGCGATCGTGCGCGTGACCCAGATCGGCAGCCCGATCGGCCGCGTGGCGTCCCAGCGCGACACCCTGAAGGGGCTCGGCCTCAACAAGCTGCACCGTACCCGCGAGCTCGAGGACACGCCCGCGGTGCGCGGCATGATCCGGCGCGTGCACCATCTGGTGCGCGTCGACGAGCCGGCCTGAGGAGCGCGACATGAGGTTGAACGAGATCCGCGACAATCCCGGGGCGCGGCGCGGCAAGAAGCGCTTGGGGCGCGGCATCGGCTCCGGCCTGGGCAAGACCTCGGGCCGCGGCGTCAAGGGCCAGAAGGCGCGCACCGGGGTGCGCATCAAGGGCTTCGAGGGCGGCCAGATGCCGCTGCACCGCCGCTTGCCCAAGCGCGGTTTCAAGAACCTGTTCCGGGTTGAGTTCCAGATCGTCAATCTCGGCCGGCTGCAGGCGGCGATCGATGCCGGGCGGCTCGACGCCAAGGCCGACGTCACCGGCGCGGCGCTGCACGCCGCCGGCTTGGTGCGCCGCGCCGAGGCGCCGATTCGTCTGCTCGCCAAGGGCGAGCTCAAGGCCAAGCTGACCATCGACGTCCAGGCCGCCTCGGCGTCCGCGGTCGCCGCGGTCGAGAAGGCCGGCGGCACGGTGGTATTGCCGCCACAGCCGGCGGCGGCCGAGCCGCCCGGGGCCTAGGAGCCGACCCGCCGCATCACCACATCTGGATTTTTCCGCTGAGGGTCCATGGCATCGGCCGCCGAACAACTCGCCGCCAACATCAACTTCGGCGCGTTCGCCAAGGCGACCGAGCTCAAGAACCGGATCTGGTTCACGCTCGCCGCCCTGATCGTCTACCGGCTCGGCACCTACATCCCGATGCCCGGCATCGATCCCCAGGTGCTGCAGGACATCTTCCAGCAGAACGCCGGCGGCATCCTCGGCATGTTCGACATGCTGGCGGGCGGCGCGCTCGGGCGCATGACGATCTTCGCGCTCAACATCATGCCGTACATCTCGGCCTCGATCATCATCCAGCTCCTGACCGCGGTGTCGCCGCGGCTC
>JACQAI010000461.1 GCA_016195115.1 Pseudomonadota bacterium | reverse complement strand
CTTTCGGAAAGATGATGATGGAGCTACCGCGCTCAGTGGTCACATCAGCGAGCACCGGACCGAGTGTAGTGACGATCGCCACGGACGTCGCGGTCTATTCGATCTCGGGCTGGATGGACGGCGCCGGGTTCAGCAACGGCGCCATCGTGCGCTTCCTGTCGCTGCCCAACCCGAAACGCCACCTGCTGCTCGGGCCGTGGGATCACGGCGCGCGCGCCAACGTGTCGCCGTGGCGCGACACCGTCGAGCCGGCGTTCAGCGTACTCGGCGAAGTCCTGCGCTTCTTCGACGAGTATTTGCAGGGCCGCGACACCGGCCTCGCCCGAGAAGCCCCGGTGCACTATTTCACGATCCACGCGGAGACCTGGCGTGCCGCGCCGGCGTGGCCGCCGGTCGCCGCGACGCGCCAGCTGTTCCTCGCCGCGCACGGCGCGCTCGAGCCTCAAGCCGGGGTCGCCGGGGCCGATCTCCATCGCGTCGACGTCGCCGCCGGCACCGGCGCCAATACCCGCTACGAGCGTTTGGCGGCGGTCGACACGCGCGACTACTACCCCGACTGGCAGGGTCGAGACGCCGGCATGCTGTGCTACACCTCGGCGCCGCTGGCGCGCGCCACCGAGGTCTCCGGCCATCCCGTCGTGACGCTGTGGCTGGAATCAAGCCAGGGCGACGCCGCGGTGTTCGTCTATCTGTCCGAGGTCGAGGCGGACGGCACCGTGCGCTACGTCACCGAGGGCGTGTTGCGCGCGCTGCACCGCCACGAGACGCCGCCGCCGCGGCTCGAGCAGCGCACCTGGCCCTATCATCCGTTCACGCGCGCTGCCGCGGCGCCGATGCCCAAAGGCGGTGTCGAGCGCATCCGCTTCGGTCTGCTGCCGACGTCGTGGTGCTTCGCGGCGGGCAGCCGCGTCCGGATCGCGATCGCCGGCGCCGACCGCGACCACTACGCCCAAGTGCCGCACGGCCGCCCGCCCGTCCTGACGGTGCATCGCGGCGCCGACCACGCCTCGCTGATCGAGCTGCCCTGGCGGGACGCCTGAGACGCCGGAGGGTGCGACGCGCGGCGGCCTGTGCCATGCTCGATCCCGCGCCGGCGTCCCACCCCAATCGACGCGGTGCCGAGGGAGGACCGGCGCGCATGCTCGCCCGTTGCTGTGCTGTGGCGATGTTGCTGGCGGCGCTCGGCGTCGGCGCTGAGGCCGCGGGCGACTATCCGAGCCGGCCGATCCGCGTCATCGCGCCGTTTCCGCCCGGCGGCACGCTCGATCTCCTGATCCGCGGCCCGGCCGACCAGGTCGGGGCGCAGCTCGGCCAAGCGCTGGTGATCGACAACCGCGGCGGCGCCAACGGCATCATCGGCACCGACATCGCCGCCAAGGCGCCGCCCGACGGCTACACCCTGCTTGCCGTCACCGGTTCCTTCGTCATCAATCCGAGCGTCTATCGCAAGCTGCCCTACGATGTGATCCGCGACTTCGCGCCGATCACCAACCTGGCGCGCGCCACCGGCTATCTGATGGTCATCCATCCGAGCGTGCCGGCGCGCTCGGTGCGCGAGCTGATCGCGTTGGCCCAGCAGCCGGGCAGCCGCCTGGTCTATGGCTCGCCGGGCGTCGGCAACCCGATCCAGCTCGCCTGCGAGATGTTCAACCAGCGCGCCGGCACCCAGCTCATGCACGTGCCCTACAAGGGTGCCGGGCCGCTGGTCAACGCGTTGCTCGCGGGCGAGGTGCACATGACCATCATGCCGCCGATCGCGCTGCTCGAGCACATCAAGGGCGGCACGATGCGCGCGCTGGCGTTCACCGGCCCGGCGCGCTGGTCGGAGCTGTCCGAGGTGCCGACCATGGCCGAGGCCGGTGTGCCGGACCTGGTCTACGAGGGCACCTGGGTCGGCTTGTTCGCCCCGGCCGCGACGCCGCGCGCGATCGTCGAGCGGTTGCATCGCGAGGTCGCGAAGGCGCTGGCGACGCCGCGTATTGCGGAAATCTTCCGTCAGGCCGGCTACGTGCCGGACGGCGGGCTGCCGGAAGCCTTCGGCAGCTTCGTCAAGGCCGAGGTCGCGCGCTACGCCGAGATCGTGCGCGCGGCCGGCATTCAACCGGAGTGACCCCATGACACGAGCGCCACTGTTGAGGCTCGCGGGCACGGTTGTGCTCGCCGTCGTCGTCCTCGCTGGCGTCATGCCATCCGGGGTCCACGCGCAGAACTATCCGACCAAGGCGATCCGGATTCTGACCGGCTATCCGCCGGGCGGACCGAGCGACATCCTCGGCCGGGTCCTGAGCGAGCATTTCGCGGCGGTGTTCGGCCAGCCGAGCTATGTCGAGGGCAAGCCGGGTGCGGCCGGCAACCTCGCCGGCGAGATCCTCGCCAACGCGCCGCCCGACGGTCACACGCTCTACATCGCCGGCCTCGGCAACGTCGCGGTCAACCGCGATCTCTACGGCAACATGAGCTACGACCCGGCGACGGCCTATGCGCCGATCAGCTTGCTGGCGCGCTTCCCGATCGTGCTCGAGGTCAAGGCCAAGCTGCCGGTCGCCGACTATCCGGGCTTCATCGCCTACGCCAAGACCCACCGGCTCAATCACGGCTCGCCGGGCATCGGCACCTTGCCGCATCTGGCCGCCGAGCTGTTTAAGGTCAAGGTCGGCTTCGACAGCACGCACATCGCCTATCGTGGCACCGGGCCATTTTCGAATGCCATGACGCAGGGCGAGCTGGAGTGGTCGTTCGACGTGCCGAACGCCGCGCTGGCGTTGTCGCAGGGCAACTTCGTCAGGCTGCTGGCGGTGTCGTCGGCGCAGCGCCACGCCCTGTTCCCCGGCCTGCCGACCCTGGTCGAGCTCGGCCTGACCGACTTCGTCGCCGATACCTGGTTCGGGCTGGTCGCCCCCGCCGGCACGCCGGCGCCGATCATCGACCGGCTCGCCGCCGAGACCGCGCGCGCCGTCCAGAATCCCGAGATGGCCGCACGCATGCGCAGCGCCGGCCTCGATCCGGCGCCGACCACGCCGGCGGAGACCGCGCGCATCTTCGCGGCCGACCGCGCGCGCTGGGGTGCCGTGGTGCGCGACAACCACATCAAGGCGGAGTGAGGCCGCAAGCGGCGTGAGGCGTCAGGGGCCGCCGCCTCACCCGATACCGGATCGCCCGAGCCGAGCGCGGCCGGGGCGATAGCCCTGCCGCCTAGTGGGTGACGTCGGGACGAATCCGGCGGCCGCTATAGTCGAACTCGATGCGCCGATAGACGGCCTCGACGAGCGCGGAGTCCTCCGGCGCGACCTGGCGATCGTTCGGCAGGCAGCGTTTGCCGACCCGGGCGCGCAGGCGCTCGGGCGGGGCGTCGTCCGCGTCATCGTCGTCGGCGGGCTCGTCGTCCTCGAGGGCTGCCTCGAGACCGTCGGCGTCGTCGTCGCGCGATGCAGCGGTCGGGTTCTCGGCGGCCGATTCCGGGGGGCGGGTCGCCCGCCGGAGCAGCTGCCGTTGGGCTTTGACCCAGCCCATCAGGGTCGCGATGTCGCAGCCATGGTCGGCGGCGACGGCTGCGGGAGGCGCACCGAGCATGACCGCCATCACCGCACGGTGGCGGGCGAGGGCTCGGCTGGACACGGTTGGATCGGACGGCCGTCTCGGCCGCCGGCCGGTTGCTAGGGTGGACATTCTGGTTCCTCCTCTCGTTCTGAGGGATTTCCCTAAAAACAAGCCGAGTTTGGCGCAGTCCGCGCGTGTGCGCTGTGATGCCGATCACCCCCCGGTTGTGAAGTACTTCACACCTTCGGGAGGGCCCCGGGACGACCGCCGGGCGTTGCCCGGCGCGGCGCTTCTGCCCCAAGCTGGCGGCGGCGCGACGCGCGATCCGCAACGGAGAACGACGATGATCAAGGTGTGGGGACGGCTGACATCGAGCAACGTGCAGAAGGTCATGTGGTGCATCGACGAGCTCGGCGTGCCGCACGAGCGGATCGACATCGGCGGGCCGTTCGGCGGCAACAAGGAGCCGAAATACCTGGCGATGAATCCCAACGGCCTGGTGCCGACGCTCGAGGAGGATGGTTTCCTGCTCTGGGAGTCGAACGCCTGCGTGCGCTACCTCAGCGCCAAGTACGGCGCCGGCAAATTATGGCCGAACGATCTGCGCGTGCGCGGCGACGCCGATCGCTGGATGGACTGGCAGCTGACCACCTTGGCGGGGCCGAGCACGGTGATCTTCTGGGGCCTGGTGCGCACCAAGCCCGAGGATCGCGACATGAAAGCGATCGAGGCCGCCGCCAAGAAGCTCAACGAGCTCTGGACCGTGGTCGACAAGGTTTTGGCAACGCGCAAATTCGTCGCCGGCGACCAGTTGACCATCGGCGACATCCCGATGGGCATCGCGGCCTACCGCTGGTTCAACCTGCCGGTTCAGCGCGACCGGCACCCGAACTTCGAGGCCTGGTACGGCCGGCTGACCGAGCGGCCGGCCTATAAGAAGAACATCATGAACCCGCTGGTGTGACGCCGCGCAGCGTCGCTCACGCGACGAGGTCGCGATACTCGGGGTGGCGCTGCAGCCACCACGCGGCATAGCTGCACAGCGGCGTCACGGTGAGGTGATCGCGCCGGGCGATCTGCATGATGGCGTCCATCAGTTGGCTGGCGGCGCCGCTGCCGCGCAGCGCCGGCGGCGCCTCGACATGGCGGATCGCCAGGTTGGCGCCGTCGCGGCGATAGCGCGCGAACACGGTCTGGCCGTCGATCTCGAGCTCATAGCGCTCGGCCGCCGGGTTGTCTGTCACCACGCTGGTCATGCCGGTCATCTCACGCCGACCGACGCGCGACGTCAACGCGCGGCAGCGCGCGCAGGTCACGTAGTTGCCACAATCATGATGCAGAGATGACGCGGGTTTAACCTGCGCGTCAGCACCTCGTTAACGGCGTTGGCGCACACTGCCGGGTGCTGAGGAGGTTTACCGCCATGTTGGTCGCGTTTGGGTCGCGCATCGTGCCGCCGGGGATCGGCCGCGTCGCGGGCGCCGTCGCTTGTCTGCTGATGCTGGCCGCTGCCGGCGCTCACGCCGGGGAGGCCGACGCCGTCGCGCCCGGCCGCGACAGCCGGATCAGCGAGCTTGCGGGCACCGTGTCGGTGCACGTGCCCGGCCAGACGACGCAATGGGGCGTGGCCGTGGTCGACCGCGTCATGGCGTCCGGCGAGGGCCTGTGGACCCAACCCGGCGGGCGCGCGCGACTGGCACTCGGTGGTGCCGCGGTCGAGCTCCAGGAGCAGACCCAGCTCGAGCTCGCCAACCTGACCGGCCTCGATACCGAGCTGCGGCTGGTCCAGGGCGCGATCGGCGTGACCGTACCGCGGCTGGGGCCTGGCGAGAGCTACCAGGTCGACACGCCGCGCGGCATCCTGCGCATCATGCTGGCCGGGCGCTTCGAGATCGAGGCGGGCGCCGGCGAACGGCCGACCAAGGTGACGGTGCACAGCGGCGCCGCGCAAATGGTCGGTACCGAGTCGGGCCTGATCGTGACCGCCGGCCAGACCGGCGTGGTCACCGGGGTCGACGGCGGGCTGTCCTACGCCGTCCAGCTCGCCGCCCTGCCGGGGAGCGACCGCGCGCTGGCCACCGAGCCGGCCGAGGCGGTGCCAAGCACCGAAGCGGCGCCCGACGCGGCGCCGATCAACGCCGAATGAGTTAGACGGCGCGGCGCCGCGAGGCGAGATAGACGCCGACCAGAACCAGGGCGATGCCGATCGCGTGGTGGGCGCCGAACTGCTCGCCGAGGAAGATCACCGCCATCACCGTGCCGATCACCGGCATCAGGTGGACGAACGGCGCGCAGCGGTTGGCACCCAGCGCCGCGACCGCGCGGTTCCAGCACAACAGCGCCAGCACCGCCGGGAACGCCGCGACATAGACGATCGCCAGCAGGTTGGGCAGGCTCGGCCGGACGCCGCCGACGAGCGCGGCTTCTACCAGGTAGAACGGCAGTTCGAGCAGGCTGGCGAAGGCGATCAACACGGTCACGAAGGCCATCGGCGGCATGCCCTCGGGCTTGCGCCGCAGCAACGCGGTGTAGATCGACCACAAGCCGATGCCGGCGAGCATCATGAGGTCGCCGCGATTGATCGCCAACCCGCCCAGGCTGTCGAGCCGGCCCGCCGACACGATCGCGACCACGCCCGCCAGCGACACCGCGACGCCGAGCGTCTGGCGCAGGTGGATCGGATCGCGGAATAAGACGAACGACAGGCACATCACGAAGATCGGCGTCGTCGAGTTCATCAGGCTCGAGTTGACCGCCGTGGTGTCGTGCAGCGCCGCGTAGGTCAGGACGTTGCAGCCGACCAGCCCGAACACGGTGTAGAGCAGCAGCAGGCGCCAATGGCGGCCGATCAGCGTGCGCACGCGCCACACCGCGCGGGCGGTGAACGGCAGCAGCAGCAACAGCGCGATCGTCCAGCGCCAGAAGCTCAGGGTCAGGGGCGAGATCGCGGGTGCGAAGGCGCGCCCGACGATGCCGTTGCCCGACCAGAAGACCATGGCATAGACGAGCAGCAGGTAGGGCGACGCGACGAGCTGCCCGATCGCACCGAGCGGACGCGCGTGGGCCGGGGCGGGTGCTGAGACCATGGGGGGAGGGCAGAGGCCGTGAGCCCCCCAATTAGCCACCCCGCCGCGCCGGGGCAATGGCTCGATGGCGCACCCCCGTCCGGCGGCCCCGGCATGGCCGCCTAAGCCTGCCGTAAGCGCTCCGGGCCCTAATGACGCCTCGGACCTAGCCAACCGGCCTAGGCGAATCTGTACGATTTTTAATGATCGGTTGCGAAATAGCAGTGTTAGCGTCACCGACAATTCTCGTAGCGACCTGCACAGGGCAAGGGCCTTGATCAAGCACGGAGTTCTCGTGGGAGCGGTGCTGGTGGTGCTGGCCGGGGCGGCCGCGGCGGCCGACCATGCGCCGTGCCGCTGCCCGGCCGAGCTGGTCGCCCTGGGCGGTGCCTTGCCCCACGCTTCGGCCGAGCTCCGCGACCACCAGGCGCTGCGCATCGTGGCGCTCGGCTCGTCGTCGACCTACGGCACCGGGGCGAGCGGCGAGGCCGCGAGCTATCCGAGCCGGCTCGAGGCCGAGCTCGCCCAGATGTTTCCCGGGATCAAGCTCGAGGTCATCAACAAGGGGGTTCCGGGCGAGATCGCCGCCGACATGGTCGGCCGCTTCGAGCACGACGTCTTCGCGTTGGCGCCCGACCTGGTGGTCTGGCAGACCGGCACCAACGACGCGCTGCGCGACCTGCCGGTCGACGAGTTCGCGCGCGTCACCACCGACGGGCTCGGCCGGCTGCACGCGGCCAACATCGACGTCGTGCTGATGGAGCCGCAGTACTCGCCCAAGCTGGTGCAGCGGCCGCATTATGCCGACTACATCGAGACGTTGCGCACGATCGCGCACGCCTCGGGCATCCCGGTGGTGCGCCGGTTCGACATCATGCGGTCGTGGACGGCGAGCGGCCAGTTCGTCGACCAGACCATGCTGCAGAACGACTACCTGCACATGAAGGACGCCAGCTACGCGTGCCTCGGCTGGGTGGTCGCCGAGAGCATCGCCAATGCCATCAAGCCCGCCGCCGCGTCGGACCGCTTGACCGCCGGAGCGCTGCCGGCTAATTAGTCCGAACGTCGTGGTGATTTGGGCCGGCCGGCTTGCGACCACGTTAAAAAAACCGCTAAAAGGTCGAAGCGTCATATCCCGACGCACCTCTTCCTTCGATGGCCGGGCCCTTCATATCAGGAGGTGCACGTGGCCGACCAAATCCAGCAGCAACCGGTTCCCTTCCGCGATCCCGTCGCGGCGCTCGGCGTCGAGACGCGCCTGGTGCGCGGCGGCCTGACCCGCTCGCAGCACGGCGAGACCGCCGAGGCGATCTTCCTCACCTCGGGCTTCGTCTACGACGATGCCGGCTCGGCCGAGGCGCGCTTCGCCGGCGAGCAGACCGGGTTCATGTACTCGCGCTACGCCAATCCGACGGTCGAGATGTTCGAGCGCCGCATGGCGCTGCTCGAGGGCGCCGAGGCGTGCCACGCCACGGCGAGCGGCATGGCCGCGGTGTTCGCCGCGCTGATGGCCCAGCTCAAGGCCGGCGATCACGTGGTGTCCAGCCGTGCCCTGTTCGGCTCG
>JACQAI010000547.1 GCA_016195115.1 Pseudomonadota bacterium | reverse complement strand
GGCTCGCGGGGCTTCGCCCCTGCCGCTGGCTTGTTTGCGCTCGCGGGGCTTCGCCCCTGCCGCTGGCTTGTTTCGCTCGCGGGGCTTCGTCCCTGCCGCTGGGCCGTTAATAGTTTCGCGGCGCAATTCGAATTAAACTGGCGCGATGGCCTCGCCCGACGTCGCGACCACCCCGCCGAACCAAGCGGCCGAAGACCCCGAGATCGCCGCGTTCCGCGACCGCGTGCATGGTACCAATATCTCCGAGACCACCCTACTGGCGACCGACTACCTCAATCATTTCAACGAAATCATCATGCTGCTCGAGATGATCCCGGACATGCCCGAGATGCTCGAGGAGGCGACGGCGTGGCAGCCCAAGAGCTACGTCGAGCATTTCGAGACCTCGAGCTGCCCGTTCCGCGAGCTCGCGATCGAGCTCTACCCGCACGTGCCGGCGCGCTACCTCGAGCCGTTCGAGACCACCATCCTGCAGCTCCAAGCGGTGATCGATGGCACCTTGCGGCACGCTGCGCTGGCGCTCGGCCGCGAGGATACCAGAGGGCTGCGCCAGAAGATCACCATCGCGCTCGACCCGATGCACCGCCTGGTCGACGTCGCCGGCGCCATCATACACGGCTCCGACAAGGCGCTGAGCCAGGACGAGATCGACGCCCTGCTCGGGGATTAGCACGGTACCAGCACCGGCACCCATGACCCTCCCCCGCGCGCAGCGCGGGGGAGGAGAAGATTTGAGCACGTGATCAGCCCTGCACCGTCACGGCGTGGTTGAGCGGGCCGTGGCCCTTGCCGAAGGTGCAGCCGGTGCCGTGGGTGTGGCGCGTGGCGAGCCGCGCGCTGGTGAACTCGGTGGCGCGCTCACCCCCTTTGCCATCGCCTTCGACCAGCAGATCGACCAGCGGATCCTCACGGCCGTGGCCGCCCTTGATCAGCACTGCCTGGGCGCCGAGCGCCAGGATCGCGGCGGCGGCGCGGCGGCGGTCGGCCATGGTGGCGATCGTCAGGTCGGCGAGCAGCTCGGCCTCGGGCAGGTTCGGCGTCACGATGGTCGCGCGCGCGATCAAATGGCGCTTCAAGTCCGCGAGCGCGGCGGGATCGAGCAGCGGCGCGCCGCCCTTGGCGACCATCACGGGATCGACGACCAGCTTCACGTCCGCGGCGTCGGCGGCGATCACGTCGACGACGGCGCGGATCAGCTCGCTCGAATGCAGCATGCCGGTCTTGAGGCAATCGGCGCCGAGGTCGCTCAGCACCAGGCGCATCTGCTGCTGGACGAAGTCCGGCGGCACGGCATGGATGGCGAACACGCCTTCGGTGTTCTGCGCGGTCAGCGCGGTCACGGCCGTCATGGCGAAGCCGCCGAGCGCGGTCACCGCCTTGATGTCGGCCTGGATGCCGGCGCCGCCGCCGGAGTCCGAGCCGGCGACGATCAGGACGCGGCCGCGCATCTCCATTGAGGCCGACCGACCGCTAGCCGGAGGCGCGCGCGATCGCGGCGGCGATCTCGTCGACGATGCCGCCGACCATGGCGTCGTCCTCGCCCTCGGCCATGACGCGGATCACCGGCTCGGTTCCCGACTTACGGATGACCAGTCTGCCGCGCGCGCCGAGCCGGCGCTCGGCGTCGGCGATCGTCGCCTTGACGGTCTCGTGCTCGAGCGGCGGCTTGCCGTTGCGCCCGAAGCGCACGTTCTTGAGCACTTGCGGCAGCGGCGTGAAGACGCGCGCTGCGGCGCTCGCGGCCTTGCCGCTCTGGATCACCACGGCGAGCACCTGCAGCGCCGCGATCAGGCCGTCGCCGGTGGTCGCGTAGTCGCTGAGGATGACGTGGCCGGACTGCTCGCCGCCGACGTTGAAGCCGGCGCGGCGCATCTCCTCGACGACGTAGCGGTCGCCGACCTTGGTGCGCACCAATTTGAGCTTGAGGCCCTCGAGATAGCGCTCGAGCCCGAGGTTGGACATCACGGTGGCGACCAGGCCGCCGCCCATGAGTCTCCCGGCGCCGGCCCATGACGACGCGACCAGACCCATGATCTGATCGCCGTCGACCGCGACGCCACGTTCGTCGACCACGATCACGCGGTCGGCATCGCCGTCGAGCGCGATGCCGACGTCGGCGCGGTGCGCGACCACCTGCTTCGACAGCTCGGCGACGTGCACTGCACCGGAATCTTTGTTGATGTTGAAGCCGTCGGGCTGCACGCCGATCGGCACGACCTCGGCGCCAAGCTCCCACAGCACGGTCGGCGCGACCTTGTAGGCCGCGCCGTGGGCGCAGTCGATCACGACCTTGAGGCCGTCGAGCCTGAGGCCGCGCGGAAACGTGTTCTTGACGAACTCGATGTAGCGCCCCTGGGAATCGTCGAGCCGGCGCGCGCGTCCCAGATGGTCGGGCGCGGCAAGCTCGGGCGGCCGATCCTCCTGCACCGCGGCGGCGATCTCGGCCTCGACCGCATCGGACAGCTTGTAGCCGTCGGGGCCGAACAGCTTGATGCCGTTGTCCTGATACGGATTGTGCGAGGCCGAGATCATGATGCCGAGATCGGCGCGCATCGAGCGCGTCAGCATGGCGATCGCCGGCGTCGGCAGCGGGCCGACCAGCACGACATCGATGCCGACCGAGATCAGCCCGGCGGTCAGCGCCGGCTCGAGCATGTAGCCCGACAGCCGCGTGTCCTTGCCGATCACCGCGAGGTGGCGCCGGTCGGCGGTGCGGAAATGGCAGCCCGCCGCGAGCGCGACCTTGAGCGCGGTCGTCGCGGTCATCGGCTCCTCGTTGGCCAGGCCGCGGATGCCGTCGGTGCCGAACAGCGGCGTCGTCATGGCAGAAATGCCCCTAGAACTTGCCCGCTTTATACCAGACCGCCGCGATTCGGCTCAGCCGAAACGTCGCGCTTACAAAGCGGGCGGCCCGGGCGACCGTTCCGCGTCGTGCTCGATCACGGCCTGCCAGATCGCCAGTGCTTGCGCGGTCTCGTGGACGTCGTGCACGCGCACCAGCTGGGCGCCGCGGGCGATGCCGTGGAACGCCGCCGCCAGCGAGCCGCCCAGCCGATCGTCGGCCGCAGCACCGCCGGCCAGCCGGCCGATGAAGCTCTTGCGCGAGGCGCCGAGCAGCAGCGCCGCGCCGAGGCCGTGGAACAAACCGAGGTGGCCCAAGATGGTCAGGTTGTGCTCGGCGGTCTTGGCAAAGCCGATGCCGGGATCGATGACGACGCGCGCTGCCGGGATGCCAACCTCGGCGCACGCAGTCAGGCGGGCCGCCAGGTAGTCGACGACGTCGAGCAGCACGTGGTCGTAGCGCGTCGCCTGCTGCATGGTGCGCGGCTCGCCGCGCATGTGCATCAGCACGACCGGCACTTGGGTGCGCGATGCCAGCGCCAGGCTGCCCGGGCCCTCGAGCGCGCTGATGTCGTTGAGGATGCGCGCGCCGGCGTCGAGCGCAGCCGCCATCACCTCGGCGTGGCGGCTGTCGATCGACACCCGCACGCCCTGATCGGCGAGCGCCTTGACGACCGGTACGACGCGCCGGCGCTCCTCGGCGGGCTCGGTCGCCGCAGCGCCCGGCCGCGCCGACTCGCCGCCGACGTCGATGATGGCGGCGCCGGCGGCGGCGAGCTCGAGGCCGTGCGCCGCGGCCGCGCCGGGATCGAGAAACGCGCCGCCGTCGGAGAAGCTGTCGGGCGTGACGTTGACCACACCCATGATGCGCGGCCGGTCGAGGTCGAGCCCCGACCAGCGCGGCCGCGCACGGGTGAGCGGCGCCAGCTCCGCCTCGTTGAACTCGACGATCGACTGGAAGCGGGGCGCCTGGCCGCGCCGGTGCGTTGCCACGGCGCTGAACGCGATCTGCCCGCCGGCGAGCGGCAGCGCCATGCCGGACGCCAGCGCCTCGCGCGCCGTCGCGCCAGACAGCAGGCCGAGCGGCTCGTGGTAGGCGGCGCTCACCGCGCAGCCAAAACAATCCGTCATCCCCGCGAAAGCGGGGATCCAGAGACCACACACCCGATGCTGGAGCGCGCGACTCCTGGATCCCCGCTTTCGCGGGGATGACGGAATGGGGAGATCAGATCACATGACATGCTCTGCCCCCGGAGGGGAGAGGGGAAACAGCGCTTAGTCGCCGGCGCCGGGCTGCGGCTTGGGCTCGAAGGCGCCGGGATCAGGCGTGCCGCTGGGCGGCACCGAGGCGCGGCGGCCGGTCGGCGGCGGCGCGCTCGCCTTGGGCGTATCCTGATCGTTGTCGCGATAGATCGCCTCGCCGCGGATCAGCGCCTTGATCTCGTCGCCCGACAGGGTCTCGTACTCGAGCAGGCCCTTGGCGATCGCGTGCAGCTGCTCCATGTGCTCGGTCAGGATGGCGCGTGCCCGGGTCTCGGACTCGTCGATGATGCGGCGGATCTCGTCGTCGATGATCTTGGCGGTGGCGTCGGAGACGTTCTTGCGCTGGGTCACCGAGTGGCCGAGGAAGACCTCCTCCTCGTTCTCGCTGTAGCGCAGCCGGCCGAGCTTGTCGCTCATGCCCCATTCGGTGACCATGCGGCGCGCCAGGTTGGTCGCCTGGCGGATGTCGTCCGCGGCGCCGGTCGTGACGTTGTCGGG
>JACQAI010000546.1 GCA_016195115.1 Pseudomonadota bacterium | reverse complement strand
GGTGCTGACGCGGGCGGTGTGCCATGTCGACAACGCCTACTACCTGCCGAGCGCGCGCATCGCCGGCTATCCGTGCCGCACCAACACGGTGTCGAACACCGCGTTCCGCGGCTTCGGCGGGCCGCAGGGCATGATCATGACCGAGGTCGTGATCGAGCAGATCGCGCGCCAACTCCACCTGACGGTCGAGCAGGTCCGCGCGCGCAATCTCTACAGCGCGCCGCCGCGCGCGACCACGCCCTACGGCCAGGCGGTCGAGGACAACATTTTGGCGCCGCTGCTGGAGCGCCTCGACAAGGATGCGGCGCTCGCCGCGCGGCGCGCCGAAATCGACGCCTTCAACCGCACCAGCCCGGTGATCCGCAAGGGGCTCGCGACCTTCCCGGTCAAGTTCGGCATCTCGTTCAACCTGCCGACCTTGAACCAGGGCGGCGCGCTGGTGCACGTCTACACCGACGGCAGCGTGCACCTGAACCACGGCGGCACCGAGATGGGGCAGGGGCTGTTCGTCAAGGTCGCCCAGGTGGTCGCCGACGTCTTGCAGATCGACCTCGAGCGCATCCAGGTCAGCGCGACGGTGACCGACAAGGTGCCGAACACCTCGGCGACCGCCGCGTCGGCCGGCTCGGACTTGAACGGCATGGCGGCGCACGCCGCGGCGACCGAGATCCGCCGGCGCATGGCCGAGGTGGCGGCGCGCGAATTCGGCGTCGCGGTCGAGGCCGTGCGCTTCGCCGCCAATCGCGTCCATGGCGGGACGAAGTCGATGAGCTTCGCCGAGCTGGCGCGGCTCGCGTGGTTTCAGCGCGTGTCGCTGTCGGCGACCGGCTTCTACCGCACGCCCAAGATCCATTGGGATCCGGCGGCCATGAGGGGCCGGCCGTTCTTCTATTACGCCTACGGCGCCGCGGCGTCCGAGGTCGCGATCGACACCTTGACGGGCGAGTACAAGGTGCTGCGCACCGACATCGTCCATGACTGCGGCCGTTCGCTGAACCCGGCGATCGACCGCGGCCAGATCGAAGGCGGCTTCGTCCAGGGCATGGGCTGGCTGACCGCCGAGGAATTATGGTGGGACGCCGAGGGCCGGCTGCGCACCCATGCGCCGTCGACCTACAAGATCCCGGGCAGCCGCGACGTGCCGGCCGACTTCCGGGTTCACATCCTCGGCGACGCACCCAACCGCGAGCCGACCATCTTCCGTTCCAAGGCGGTCGGCGAGCCGCCCTTGATGCTGGCGATCTCGGTATGGCTGGCCTTGCGCGACGCCGTCGCCAGCCTGGCCGAGCATCGCCTGGTTGTGTCGCTGGATGCACCCGCGACTCCCGAGCGTGTCTTGGCCGCCGCCGACGACATTCGGGCGCGCTTTGCCCAATTGACGACGACGCCGCGCGAGCTTACGCCCGCGCAGTAGGCTTTCGGAGGGATGAGGATGACGCACAAGATCACGATGACGCGGCGCGCTATGCTGCTCGGCGCTGCGGCGGCGCCGCTGATCGCCCGGCCGGCGCTCGCGCAGCGCGCGACCTTGTCGGTGTCGACTTGGGGCGGCGTCACGCAGGACGGCATCAAGGCCTATGTCGCGCCCGAGTTCGAGAAGCGCACCGGCGCCACCCTGGCGTACGACATCGGCGGCCAGGGCGCGCGCTACAACAAGCTGCTGGCGCAGCGCAACAACCCGCCGGCCGACGTGTTCTTCTCGACCGACGAGGCGGTGATCGCCGGGCGCCGCGCCGGCATCCTGACCTCGGCCAGCCGCAAGAACCTCCCCAACCTGGCGAACATCCACGCGTGGGCGCAGACCGTGACGGAGAACGACGGCGAGGGCACGATCGCGGGCGCGCCGTATACGCTGCTCGCCTACGCGCTCGCCTACAATCCCGCGGTCGTCAAGGACAAGCCGACCAGCTGGGCCGACATGTGGCGCCCCGAGTTCCAGGGCAAGTTCGCGTTCGCCGCGCCGGTGCACAGCCAGATGCCGGCCTTCGTCACCCTGGCGGCCGAGCTCGCCGGCGGCAGCCTCGATGCCGGCTTCAAGAAGCTCGCCGAGCTTCGGCCGTCGAAGCTGACGGTGTTCTGGACCGATTGGGCGCCGCTCAACAAGAGCGGCGACGTCACCCTGGCGACCGAGTTCGACTACTACGTCGAGACCATGAAGAGCCAGGGCTACCCGATCGACTACGTCATCCCCAAGGAGAAGGCGATCGGCTGCCCGGAATACGTCAGCATCGTCAAGGGCACCAAGCACCAGGCGATCGCCGAGGCATTCCTCGACCTCATGTTGTCGCCGCAAGTGCAGACCGCGTTCGCCCAGGAGACCTTTCAGGGGCCGACCAACAAGCTCGTCAAGCTCACCGCCGCATCCGAGGCGCGCTGCGCTTGCGGCGCCCGGGTCGACCAGCTGCGCTTCTTCGATCCCAAGGTGTTCGCCGACAATCGCGCGGTCTGGACCGAGCGCCTCAACACCGAAGTCGTCCCCCACTGGCGCGCGCGCTGACCAACACCCTCTCCCGATGGGAGAGGGAATGATGCGCGAGAGCTTGCCGTGGTCGGCGTATGCGCCGTTGGTGCCGGGGCTCGTGTTCCTGGCGCTGTTCCTGGTCGTGCCACTGGGCGCCACCCTGTGGCTCAGCCTGTCGCCCAACGTGCTGGTGAGGTTCGAGGCGCCGGGGCTCGACAACTTCGCCTATCTGCTCGGCAAGGCCTATTACCTCGACGTGCTGATGCGCACCGTCCGCATCGCCGCCGTGACCACCGCGATCGCGCTGCTGATCGGTTATCCCGCGGCCTATGTGCTGCGCGACGTCTCGGAGCGCCTGGGTAGCACGATGATCATCGGGTTGACCTTCCCGATCCTCGCCGGGCCGCTGGTCGTGGTGCTCGGCTGGATGATCCTGCTGTCCGACGGCGGGCCGCTGATTCGGCCGCTGGTGCGCCTCGGCCTGACCGGACCGCTGCGGCTGCTCGGCACCGAGACCGCGATCGTCGTCGGGCTGGTGCACTTCACCTTGCCGTTTGTCGTCCTGACGTTGTTCGCGGTGCTGAAGGAGATTCCGCACGACCTGCTCGAGGCGGCGCGCAGCCTGGGCGCTGGCCGCATCCAGGTGATGCGGCGGGTCGTCTGGCCCTTGAGCCTGCCGGGCGTGGTGTCGGCGGCGCTGATCGCGTTCTCGCTCGCCGCCTCGAGCTACGTGTCGCCGCACTATCTCGGCGGTGCCACCCAGCTCACCCTCACCACCCTGGTGGCTCAGTTCATCCTGGCGACCTTCAACAGCGAGCTGGCGGCCGCCGCGGCCACCATGCTGCTGGTCGTGATGGCGGTCGTCATCTTCGGCTTCACCAAGGCGACCGCGCGCGCGGTGCGCGCATGATCGGCCGCATCTATCTGGCGCTGGTCTACCTCTTCATCGTCGGGCCGGCGGCGATGATCGTGGTCGACTCGTTCAACGCGGCGACCAGCTTTCCAAGTCCTTTTGAATCCCCCACGCTCCGTTGGTATCTGGCGATTTGGGCCCACGACGAGTTTCTGCGCTCGATCCGCACCAGCACGATCGTCGCGCTCGCCGCGGCGGCGATCGCGACCGGCTTGGCGCTGCCGGCGGCCTACGCGCTGGTGCGTCACCCGCTGCGCGGCGGCAACATTGTGGCGACCTTGTTCGTTGGGCCGCTGCTGGTGCCGCAGATCGTCATGGGACTCGCGATGCTCCAGCTGCTCGGGCTCGCCGGCGTCGACCTCGGCCTGGGCGGCTTGATCGCGGTGCATGCGGTCTACGTCATGCCGTTCACCGTGCGCCTGATCATGACCAGCCTGGCGCGTTTCGACTTCACGCTCGCGGAGGCCGCCCGTACCCTGGGGGCCGGGCGGCTCGCGACGCTGCGGCGCGTGACCCTGCCGTTGATCCGCACCGGCCTGGTCGCCGGCTTCACCTTCGCCTTCATCCTGTCGTTCGTGAACCTGCCGCTGTCGCTGTTTCTGACCACGCCGCGCACCGCCACCCTGCCGATCGAGATGTTCGCCTACATGGAGTCGCGCATCGACCCGCTGGTTGCCGCGATCGGGGCGCTGGTCCTGATCGCTGCGGTGGCGTTCACCGTGACGCTGGAGCGGGTATTCCGCCTGCGCCTGGCCGGCTAGGGCAGAACCGCATCGACGTCGACCTCCATCAGGAGCTCAGGCGTCGCCAGGCCCTTGATGATGACGTCGCCGTAGGTCGCGTGCACGCCCTTCAGGTGTCGCCCGATCGCATTCAGCACCGGTACGCGGTGGTCGCGGTCGGTCACCCACACGGTGACGCGCACGACGTCCTGGAGCGTGGCGCCGGCGTCGGCGAGCAGGATCGCGACGTTTTGCATCGCCTGGTCGGCCTGGGCGGCGGCGTCGCCCAGCGCGATGCGGCTCGAGTCGCCGATGGCGTGGCCGGTCTGGCCGCGCACGAACACGTGGCGGTCGGCGATCACGACCATGCACATGTCGTTGCTCAGGCGCTGTCGGTCGTAGTAGCGCATCTGGGTCTGGTTGAATTTGCGCAGCCGCTGATGGGCCATGGCGGGACGTCCGGCAGACGGTGAGCGTTGAGGTATTACGGGCCAGCCGGCGCGGCTTGTCGAGAGCCCGGCGTCCGGCGATGATGCGGAGCGGCGACAGCGGAGACCCGAGCATGCCCCATCAGCGGTTGCACACGCTCAACGGCCGCCAGCTGCATCCCGGCAGCGAGATCGACGTCGACATGGCGCGGGTGGTGCGCGCCGGCCGCCACGTCTTCCTGAGCGGCGTCACGGCGCTCGGCCTCGACGGCCGCATGGTCGGCGTCGGCGACCCGGCGGCGCAGGCCGAGCAGGCGATGCAGACCGCAAAGACATTGCTCGAGGACGCCGGATCGTCGCTCGTCGACGTCTGCAAGGTCACGACCTACATCACCGACCGCGCCTACCGGGTGGCGATCTACAACGTCGTCGGGCGCCACCTCAAGGGCGTATTCCCGTGCGGCACCGGCATCATCGTCAACGGCCTGCCGCTGCCCGAGATGCTGGTGCAGCTCGACCTCGCGGCGGTGATCCCCGAGTGAGGCGCTGTCGCCGCGCAATGGAACGGTAACCCCGCTCGTTCTATACTGCGCCCTATACTGCGCCGAACCAACACGGGAGCTGCGGCGATGTACGGCTGGCGGGCGCGGATCGGCCTCCTGGTGCCGTCGATCAACACGACGATGGAGCCCGAGCTGTGGAGCATCGTGCCGCATGGCGTGTCGGTGCATACCGCGCGCATCGCCGGTGGCCGCCATGGTACGCCCGAGACCTTGCGCGGCATGGAGGCCGAGGCCAAGCGCGCCCTCGAGCCGCTGGCCATGACCGAGCCCGACGTCGTGGTCTACGCCTGCACCAGCGGCAGCTTCTTCGAGGGTCCGGCCTGGAACAAGAAACTGTGCGATGAGCTCGCCGCGATCGCCGATTGCCCGGCCGTCACGACCGCCGGCGCCATGGTCGCGGCGCTGCAGCACGGCGGCCTCAAGACCGTTGATGTCGTGACGCCCTACGTCGCGCTGACCAACGAGCGGCTCAAGAGCTTTCTCGGCGCCCACGGCATCGGCGTCGTTCGGCTCGGCACGTTCGACATGCTCGACATGTTCGACCACGCCAAGATCCAGCCCGAGGAGATCTACCGCAAGGTCAAGGAGACGGTGTCGCCGGACAGCGACGGCGTGTTCGTCGCCTGCACCCAGCTGCGCGCCATGGAGGTGCTCGACATGCTCGAGCGCGATCTCGGCAAGCCGGTGTACTCGGCGGTCCAGGCGTCGGCGTGGGAGGCCTTCCGCGTGCTCGGCATCGATCCCGCCATCACCCATCTCGGCAGCCTGTTCCGCATGACCGACCCGCCGGCGCCGGCTGAGCCGCGCAAGCGCTCGGCCTAGGTGGGGACGCGCCGGCACGGCAGCGCGAGACGTCGGTGAACGCGGTTCGCTTCGCCCTGCTGGGCGCCGTGGCCGGCGGCTTGTCCGCCGGCGCGGTCTACATTCCGGTCGGCGAGCTGCCGGGCTTCGAGCTGTTCGGCCTGTGCGTCGGCGTGCGGGTGCAGCAGAGCTGCGGCGGCTTCAGCCTGGCGGTCTACGGCTTTCCCGGCCTGGTGTTCGGCGTCGTCTTCGGCCTCGCGTTCTGGCGGCTCGGGCTGCTGCGTCGGTCCGGCGCAACCGGGTTCGCCGTCGGCGCGATGGTCGCCTATGTCGTCGCGGTGGTCGGCGCGCTGATGGCGATGGACGCGTTCGGGGCCAGCCAGCCCGCGCTCGCCGCGATCGGGGCCGGGGCGGGCCTGGTCGGCGGCGGGCTGCTCGCCGGGGTCGCGGTGCCGCTGCTGCGGATCGACGGCTGGGTGCAGCTCGCGGTGACCGGCGCGATCCTGGGGCTGATGTTGCCGCTGTGGGAGGGGCAGCTCGGCATGATCGTCTTTTACGTCGTGTGGCAGGCCGGCTACGCCTTGATGTTGGCGACGGCGCTGCCGCGCGCCAGGCTGCCATGACGCTCGGTCGCCACGGCTGCGTGCTGGCGGTTGCGGCGGCGCTCGCGGCGCCCGCGTTGGCGATCGAGCTGCCGGTGCTCGACTTCAACGCCATCGTGCGCGCGGAGGGGTTGAGCCCCGACTGCGCCCTGACCTTCGACGACGGTCCGGCGTCGCACACCGCCGAGCTGCTCGACGTGTTAGCCGCCAAGTCGGCCAAGGCGACGTTCTTCGTGGTCGGCGTCAATATCCGCCGGTTCCCGCATCTGGTCCGTCGCATGATCGCCGACGGACACGAGGTCGAGAACCATTCCTACGACCATCCCGACATGCTGCATCTCAGCGAGGCCGAGCGGCGGCGCGAGATCCTCGACACCCAGGCGCTGCTCGAGAGCCTCGGCGCCAAGCCGCATTTCTTCCGGCCGCCCTACGGCGCCTACGACGTGGCGCTGATCGACGAGGCGCGGCGCGACGGGCTGACGGTGGTGCTGTGGTCGCACGACAGCGAGGACTGGCGCTACCACACGATCGCGACCATCGAGGGCCGGATCGTACCGCCGGCGACCCACGGCGCCCACGGCGTGTTCCTGTTCCACGATCTCCAGCCCGACACGGTCACCATCATGCCGGCAATCATCGACGAGCTGCGCGCCAAGGGCTGCCGCTTCGTAACCGTGCTGGAGTGGGTCGAGGACAGCCGCGCCGCGGCGCGCGCGGCGCCGGCGGTGCGCATCAAGGCGACGACGCCGAAAGGCTGGCTGACGGTCGACCCATCGCCGAACTGATCGTCAGTCGTGCCCTGCGGGGCGCGGTTCGAGCAGGCGCTGCGCCGTCGACTGGCGGGGCACCCGGCGGGCGCCGGTCACCCAGGCGCTCAGCCGGTCCATGTAGAGGTAGACCACCGGGGTCGTGTAGAGCGTCAGGACCTGGCTGAGCAGCAGGCCGCCGACGATCGCGAGCCCGAGCGGTTGGCGCAGCTCCGAGCCGGTGCCGGTGCCGAGCATCAGGGGCAGGCCGCCGAGCAGCGCCGCCATGGTCGTCATCATGATCGGGCGGAAGCGCAGCATGCAGGCTTGGAAGATCGACTCCTCGGGCGGCAGGCCGTCGCGCCGCTCGGCCGCGAGCGCGAAGTCGATCATCATGATGGCGTTCTTCTTGACGATGCCGATCAGCAGC
>JACQAI010000545.1 GCA_016195115.1 Pseudomonadota bacterium | reverse complement strand
GGCGGTGCACCCAGCGTCGGCGCCGCGTCGGCCGCGCGGGCCTCGCCGCGGCCATCGGCCGACGGGGCGACCGCGGCGGCGCCGGCATCCGCCACCGGCGGCGTCGCGGCGACGGTGGGCGCACGGCCGCTCGCGACCTTCTCCAGCTCCTGGAGCCGGAAGTCGACGTCGCTGACCAGGCGGTCGAGGCGCTGGCGCACCTGGCCAACCGCGAAATTGATCTCCTCGAACTGGCCGGTGGTAGCGCGCAGGTCGCTTTCGAGCTGGGACAGCCGGACGGTCGCTGCGGCGGTGGCTTCGGTATCGCCAATGCCACCCGCCGCGCCGGCGCTCGGCGGCGGCCGGCCGCCATAGACCTGCTGCTGGAGCGTGCTGAGGTCGCGCTCCATGCGCTGGATCCGTTCGAGCAAGGGCCGTAGGTCCTGCTGGGCGGCCACGGGCCGGATGGCGGCGATCACCAGGACCGCGAGCACCCCGAGGAGCAGTGCGGGCACAATCGCCCCTGCCGAGCGCGTTTCAGGGCTGCGCCGCAGCCGCATGACCGCCTTCCCCACTCGTCAACCCACCACCGTTAACGCCGGGTCGGACTTATAAGCCGACATCCGGGCAAAACAAAGGCGCCGGTTCCACGGAGCCCGCCGCTCCGGGAACCGGCGCCCTGTTTCAGGCGCCGTCGTTCGACGGAGCGCTTACTGCGGGACCGAAACGCCGCGGCGGTTCTGGGCCCAAGCGGCTTCGTTCGAGCCGAGCACCACCGGACGCTCCTTGCCGTAGCTGATCGTGCTCAGCCGCGAGGCCGAGATACCCTGCGCGACCAGGTAGTCCTTCACCGCGTTGGCCCGGCGCTCGCCGAGCGCGAGGTTGTACTCGCGGGTGCCGCGCTCGTCGCAGTGACCCTCGATGGTCAGCCGCTGGTTCGACCACTGGCGAAGCCACGCCGCCTGACGCTCGAGCGTGCGACTGGCGTCGGCCGACAGGTTGGACTTGTCGAACGCGAAGAAGACGCGGTCGCCGACGTTGGCGACGAAGTCTTCCTTGCTGCCCGGAACCGGGCCGCGCGCGGTTGTCCCGGTCGTGGCCGTCGACGCGCCGGTGCCGGTGCCGGTGCCGGCGGTCTCAGGCGTCGTCTCGCAAGCGGCCAGAAGTAAAGCCGCAGCGAACAGAGAAACGAGTGTTATGCGCATTTTTTGACCCCTCAGCACAATGCTGTACTGACTTGTTGTGGACCTGCCGATGAGTGGGCTGACTTGACCATCACGGGCGTCGCGTTTGGCGAGAAACAAATACGCGCCGTGAAAACCCCTATCGAAACGTCGCGGAATATATCGAGCAAACCCTAGGGAATCAAGGGGCTCCAGGCGGGATCGGAAGCATCCGACGGCGTGACAACTTCCCGCAGATTCTGGCCCGTGATGTCGACCGAGACCAGGCGGCTGGCACCACCGCGGCCGCTCGCGTCGGTCGGCGCCTGGCGGAAGAACATCACGACCCGACCGTTGGGCGCCCAGGTCGGTCCCTCGTCGAGATAGCTCGAGGAAAGTATTCGTTCGCCTTTTCCTTCCGGCGACATCACGCCGATCAAGAATTGGCCCTGGTCGAGCTTGGTGAAGGCGATCAGGTCGCCGCGCGGCGACCACACCGGCGTCGCGTAGCGCGCGCCGCCCGCGCCGAAGGAGATACGCTGCACGCCGCCGCCGTCGGCGTTCATGATGTAGAGCTGCTGGCTGCCGCCGCGATCGGAGTTGAACACGATGCGCCGGCCGTCGGGCGAGTAGCTGGGCGAGGTGTCGATCGCGCGCGTGTTGGTCAGCTGCGCGACGCGCTTGGTGCGCAGATCCATCTCGTAGATGTCGCTGTTGCCGCCGACCGAGAGCGACATCACGACCTTGTTGCCGTCGGGCGAGAACCTTGGCGCAAACGTCATGCCGGGAAAGTCGCCGACGACCTCCTGCTGGCCGGTGTCGATGTTGAACAGATAGACGCGCGGCCGGTCGTTGAAATACGACATGTAGGTGATCTCGCGCGCGGTTGGCGAGAAGCGCGGCGTCAGCACCAGGGCGCGGCCGTCGGTCAGCAAGCGGACGTTGGCGCCGTCCTGATCCATGATCGCCAGGCGCTTGATCCGGCGCGTCGCCGGGCCGCTCTCGGCGATGTAGACGACCTCGGTGTCGAAGTAGCCGTTCTCGCCGGTGACGCGCTTGTAGATCGCGTCGGCGATCTTATGGGCGATCCGCCGCCAGCTCTGCGGCTGGGTGGCGAGCGACTGGCCCTCCATCTGCGCTTCGGCGAACACGTCCCACAGCCGGAACTCGGCGCGCAACCGGCCGTCGGGCTGCACGGTGGCGTTGCCGCTGACCAGCCCCTGGGCGTTGATCAGGCGCCAGTCCTGGAAGCGCGGCTGGACGCCGATCGCGTCGGCCTGCTGCACGAACGCGCCCTGCTCGATCGGCTTGAACAGCCCCGAGCGCTCGAGATCGGCGGCGACCACCTGGGCAATATCGCGGCCCATGCGCTGGGCGTCGGGGCTGGCGCCGACCAGATCGGTGATCGCGATCGGGATCGGCTGTTGCACGCCGCGGGTGATGTCGATGTGCAGCTCGGCGCGAGCCGGCAGCGCCAGCAGCAGGCCACAGACGGCAAACGCCAGAACTCTTCCGGCGCCGGCAATTCTGCTCTTGATCATCGCAGGATGTCCTTCGGATCGAATCTCAGATAGGTCGTCTGCCAATTGGCGTACTGGTCGAGCGGCAGCGGCAGCTTGTGACAGCGCGGGTTGGTGACCGCGCGCCGCGCCGCGTCCGCCGCCGCGCGATAATAACTGTCCCGGGCATAACGCCCGGTGTCCTGAATCGTAACATCGCGCACCGTGCCGTCGGGATTGAGCGTCAGCTTGAGCTCGACCTGAAACGAGCCATAGCCGAGCGTCCCGGGATCGATGTTCCAGCACGGCTCGATGGTGCGCCGGACCGCGTCCTCCTCGGTCGCCGACAGCTTGTAGTTGGGATTGCTGAGCGATGCCTGCTGCTGCGGCGGCGCCGGCGGGGCCGGCGGTGCGGGTGGGGCCGGCTTGGGCTGCGGCTTGTTGGCGGTCAGCTGCGTCACCGTCTTCTCCATCATTTTCATGAAGTCGTCCTCCTTCTTCGCCTGCGGCTTGGGCGGAGGCGGCGGTGGAGGCGGCGGGGG
>JACQAI010000004.1 GCA_016195115.1 Pseudomonadota bacterium | reverse complement strand
GCCTACTACGAGCACTGCCTCAGCCTGGTGCGGCGCGGCGGGCTGATCGCGATCGACAACGTGCTGTGGAACGGCCGGGTGATCGACGCCAAGGACCGCAGCGCCGACACGCGCGCCCTACGCGCCCTCAACGCCAAGCTCAAGACCGACGAGCGGATCGATCTCGCGATGCTGGCGATCGGCGATGGCTTGACCTTGGCCAGAATCCGCTGAGCCGAGGCTCGGCGGCCGCGAGGAATCAAGATCCGGGAAAAGCCGGATGGACGATCCGGTCCCCGGGCTTGATGCCGAGCCGGGCCGCGGTGCCGCCGTTGACCTCGAGGACCGCGCGGGCGGGCCCCTTGCTGCCGATCGTCGCGAGCGACTGCGGCACCGTCCGCTCGGCGACATTGAGAATCGTGCCGTCGGCCTTGATGAAGACCATGTCCAGCGGGATCAGCGTGTTCTTCATCCACATCTGGATCTCGTGGTCGTCGTCGTACAGGAACAACATCCCGGCGTCGGGGGCGAGCGCGCGCCGGAACATCAGCCCCTGGACCTGCTGATCCGAGGTCGTCGCGAGCTCGACCGCGAAATGGTGCCGGCCCTGTCGGGTCTCGATCTCGAGCTCGCCGCGTCCGAACGCGACCGGCGCCTGCGCCCAGACCGGCACGGCCAGCAGCGCAATCACGAGCAACGCGATCCGTCCCGTTCGACCCATACGAGCTCCTTTCGCCGGCAGGGCGCCGGCTGCCCACCTGAAATTATAGGCGCGTCTAGAAATAGCGCCACGCGATGTAGACGTGGCAGATCGCGATGCTGACCAGCATCATGGGAAAGGCGTACGCCGTGTAGGTCAGGAAGCGGAAGCGGACGCCTTGGCGTTCGGCCAGGCCGGCGACCGTCAGATTGGCGCTGGCGCCGATCAACGTGCCGTTGCCGCCCAGGCACGCGCCCAGGGACAGCGCCCACCAGAGCGGGCCGATCTGCTCGGCGCCGCCGAACGCCGGCGCCAGGCTCTTGATCAGCGGAATCATGGTGGCGACGAATGGGATGTTGTCGATCACCGCGGACAGCACGGCGGCCGCCCACAGAATCGTCAGCGCGGTCAACGCGAGATCGCCCCCGGTTGCGCTGACCAGGCGTTCGGCCAGGATCGACAGCAGGCCCGCGCGCTCGACGCCGGCGACGACGATGAACAGGCCGATGAAGAAAAACAGCGTGATCCACTCGACCTCGGTGAAGGTGCGATGGACCTCTTCCGACTGTTGCTCGGGCGTGCGCCCGAGATTGTCGAGCAGCAGCAGCACGGCGGCCCCGAGCATGGCGATGGTGCCCGGCTCGAGCCCAAGCCAGCGCGCCAGCACGAACGCGAGGACGACCCCGGCGAGCACCGTGCTCGACTGCTTGAACAGGCGGACGTCGACGATCGCCTCGCGCCGGACCATCGCCATCACGCGGCGGCGGTCCTCCGGCGTGGCGTGCATGCGGCGCCCCCAGATCGCGTGCGTGATCAGGACCTGAACCACCATGACGACGATGATCACCGGCGTCAGGTGCACGATGAAGTCGTTGAAACTGAGCCCGACCGCCGAGCCGATGATGATGTTGGGCGGATCGCCGATCAGGGTCGCGGTGCCGCCGATGTTCGAGGCGAAGATTTCGGCGAACAGGAAAGGATAGGGCGGCACGTCGAGCTCGCGCGTCACCGCCAGGGTCACGGGCACGATCAGGAGCACCGTCGTGACGTTGTCGAGCAAGGCGGAAAACGCCGCGGTCACGAGCGACAGCAACGCCAGAACCGCGGCCGGGTTGGCGCGCACGCGCTGCGCCGACAGGATGGCGACGTACTGGAAGACGCCGCAGCGCCGCGTGATGCCGACAATCAGCATCATGCCGGTCAATAGCGCGATGGTGTTGAAGTCGACCCCGCGGATCGCCGCGTCCTGGGTCAACACGCCGAGCACGATCATCAACCCCGCGCCGAGCAGCGCGACGATCGCCCGGTTCAGCCGATCGACCATCACGGCGACATAGGTCACGACCAGGACCACGGTCGACACCCATAGCGCGTTCATCCCGAACAGCATCGACGTTTCGCCCATCGCCTCCCCGCAGCGCCGGTTCCCCGGCCCCTTGATCGGGCTTCCGGCACACATAAATCAAGCCTGCGGCAGCGCGTCGCAGCCCCACCATTGTCGGTCGTTGGTTCGAAAGGGCCGGGATTCCCCCTGCCGAGGCGCGCTTGAACCCACCGTGGCCCTTCACTACGGTCGGCCGATTCCACGCGGAGCCCGTGCCATGGACATGACTGGCGAGACCTTGATTCCGGCGCCCCGCGACACCGTGTGGCGGGCGCTCAACGACCCCGAGGTGCTGCGCCAGGCGATCCCCGGCTGCGAGACCATCGAGAAGGTCTCGGACACCGAGTTCGCCGCCAAGGTGGTCGCCAAGGTCGGCCCGGTGCGCGCGACCTTCACGGGCCAGGTCCAGCTGACGGACCTCGACCCGCCCAACGGCTATCGCATCAGCGGCGAGGGCAAAGGCGGTCCCGCCGGCTTCGCCAAGGGCGGCGCCACCGTCAAGCTGCGCGACACCGAAGGCGGCACCATGCTGAGCTACACGGTCGACGCCCAGATCGGCGGCAAGCTCGCCCAGATCGGCTCACGCCTGATCGACGCCACGGCGCGCAGCATGGCGCAGGACTTCTTCGGCCGCTTCTCCAAGCTGGTGGCGACGGCGCCGACCGACAGCGCGCATGAAGCGGTTGCCGGCGACGCCATCGAGACCCCGGAGGAGCTCATGACCTCGCCGCAGGCCGACGAGGCCGCGGCAATGGACGCGGCGGTGCGCCAGACCCGCAGCCTGCCGCCGTGGATCTGGATCGGCAGCCTGGTCCTGCTCGTCATCGTGATCGTCGCGCTCGCCGCGCGCTGAGCGACGCCGAGCCCATACGGTACGGCGGCCGCCGCGCATGACGTTCCGCCACTACTGCACCTACCTCGAGCACACCTATCTGCCGCGCCTGGTTGCGATGGCCGACTCGCTGCGCCGCCACGGCGGCGGCTTCCGCCTCCACGTGCTGTGCCTGTCGGATCTGTGCGCCGACATCCTGGCGGCGCTGGCGATCCCCGAGATCGCGCTGATCCGGCTGGACGACGTCGAGCGGCGCTACCCGGAGCTCCTGGACGTCAAGCCGACGCGCTCGCAGATCGAATATTTCTTCACCCTGACGCCCCATCTGCCGGCCTATTGCCTGGCGACCGATACCGCGCTCGACGAGATCACCTATCTCGACTCCGACCTGTGCTTCTTCGCCGATCCGCAAGCCATTTTCGGCGGCGCCAAATTCGGTCGCTTCAATGTCGGCTGGATCACCTATCGGCGGACCGAGCAGGGGCTGCGCTGTCTGGCCGACTATCGGCGCGACTGCATCGAATGGTGCTTCGAGGCGTTGGAGGGCGATCGCTTCGCCGATCAGAAGTATCTCGATCGCTGGCCCGACGCCTACGCCGAGCTGGCGATCATCGAGCACAAGGGCGTCAACGTCGCGACCTACAACGTCGACGCCTACGACGTGACCGAGCGTGACGTCCGTATCCGGTGCGATGACGAGCCGCTGATCTTCTATCACTTCCATGGCGTCTATCACGACACCGATGGGCACTACGCCGTGCTCTTTCCGCGAGAGCATGGTGCGCGCGAGGCCACGGTCATCCGGCGCGTCTACCGCCCCTATCTGGCGCGGCTCATCGAGCTGCGGCAGGAGCTGCGGCGGCGTTTTCCGGGCTTCGCCGCCGCACCCTCGATCACCCGCCTGCTGCCGATCGATCCAGTCAAGTTCGGCGAGCTCGCCCAATGGGGCAGCGATGGGCTGGTGCGGCGGTGTCTCGCCCATGCGGTCGATCTGCGCGCGAGCGCGCGCCGGGGCGAGTGGCCGCAGGATCCATCGTTGCGCCACTTCATGGACTTCGCCGACCTGCTGGCCCAGGCGACGAGCGACGGCCGCCTGTCGGTGCTCGACTGGGGCGGCGGTTTCGGCGAGTTCCATTGGTGCGCGCGCGCGCTGTGGCCGGAGCTGGCGATCGCCTGGCACGTCCGCGAGCTGAGCGCCGTCTGCGATCACGGCGCGGCGGTGTTTCCCGAGACCCGGTTCCTCGACGACGACACCGCGGCGGTCGCGCCGTCCTTCGACGTCGCGCTCGCCAGCGGCGCGCTGCAGCACGCCGCCGACTGGCGCGCCGTGCTCGGCCAGCTCGCCGGGGCGGCCCGACAGTTCCTCATCATCCTCGACCTGCCGGTGAGCGACGGGCTGTCGGTGTTCATCCAGGAGCGGCCGCTGAGCTTCCTGCCGGACGCCGTGTTCGCCAGCCCGGTGCTGCCCCTGCCGACCCTCACTCAACTGCTCGCCGAGCACGGTTGGACGCACGCGCGCGACCTGCCCCCGAGCTTCGCCCAGCCCACCGTCGGGGGCGGCCCGCAGGTGGCCTACCGCAGCATGGTGTTCCGCCGCACGACGTGATCCGAAGCCCGTGCTGCCAGCACTTTCCGGCGGTGCCCCGCCTGAGGCGCGCTGCGCTTGACCTGGTCTCGGGGTGCGGTAAGACTGGCGCCAAGCCGGTCGTCGTTCTGAACAATCACAATAAGTACGCCGGCGGCTTCAGCCGTCTGAGAAGGAGACTGATCGATGCCCAGCGTCTCTCTGACCGTGAACGGACGCAAGGTCTCGGCCGAGGTCGAGCAGCGTACGCTGCTCGTGCAGCTGCTGCGCGAAAAGCTCGGTCTGACCGGCACGCACGTCGGCTGCGACACCAGCCAGTGCGGCGCCTGCGTCGTCCATGTCGACGGCACCTCGATCAAGAGCTGCACCATCCTCGCGGTTCAGTGCGAGGGCACCAACGTGCTGACCATCGAGGGCTTGGCGCAGGGCGACAAGCTGCACCCGATGCAGGAAGCCTTCCGCGAGCATCACGGCCTGCAATGCGGCTTTTGCACCCCCGGCATGGTGATGAGCGCGGTCGACCTGTTGAAGAACAACCCGAAGCCCAGCGAACGCGAGATTCGCGAATGGCTCGAGGGCAACATCTGCCGCTGCACCGGCTATCACAACATCGTCAAGGCGATCCAGGCGGCGAGCCAAGCGGGGAGGTAACGCCATGGCCACCATGATCGGCACGTCCGTCAAACGACGCGAGGATGCCAAATTCCTGACTGGCCGCGGCAACTACACTGACGACATCAATCGCCCCGGCCAGGTCCACGCCTATATCATCCGCTCGCCTCACGCCCACGCCACGCTGGCCTCGGTCAAGACCGACAAGGCCGCCAAGCGGCCGGGCGTCGTGGCGGTGCTCACCGGCGCCGACACCGCGGCCGACGGCATCGGCGGCCTGCCGTGCGGCTGGCTGATCCACAACAAGGACGGCTCGCCGATGGTCGAGCCGCCCCATCCGCCGCTCGCGCAGGGCAAGGTGCGCCATGTCGGCGACCCGGTCGCGGTGGTGATCGCCGAGACCTATGCGCAGGCGCGCGACGCCGCCGAGCATGTCGAGATCGACTACAAGGCGCTGCCGGCGGTGTCCGATGCGTCGAAGGCGATCGAACGCGGCGCGCCGCAGCTGCACGACGAGGCCAAGGGCAATCTCTGCTACGATTGGCATCTCGGCGACAAGGCGGCGGTCGACGCGGCCTTCGCCAAGGCGGCCAAGGTCGCCAAGATCGACCTGATCAACAACCGCCTGATCCCCAACGCGATGGAGCCGCGCGCGGCGCTCGGCGAGTTCAACCGCGCGACCGGCGAGTACACGCTCTACACCACCAGCCAGAACCCGCACGTGATCCGCCTGCTGATGGGCGCCCACGTGCTGCACGTCGCCGAGAGCAAGCTGCGCGTCATCGCGCCCGACGTCGGCGGCGGCTTCGGCTCGAAGATCTACCACTACGCCGAGGAGGCGATCGTCACCTGGGCCGCCGCCAAGGTGAACCGCCCGGTCAAATGGACCGCCGAGCGCTCGGAAAGCTTCATGTCGGACGCGCAAGGCCGCGACCACGCGACCCACGGCGAGCTGGCGCTCGACAAGGACGGCAAGTTCCTGGCGCTGCGCGTCTCGACCGTCGCCAATCTGGGCGGCTATCTGTCGACCTTCTCGACCACGATCCCGACTTGGCTGTACGCCACCCTGCTCGCCGGCGTCTACACCACGCCGGTGATCTATTGCGAGGTCAAGGCGGTGTTCACCAACACGGTGCCGGTCGACGCCTATCGCGGCGCCGGCCGACCGGAGGCCTCATATCTGCTCGAGCGGCTGGTCGACATCGCGGCCAACGTGTGCGGGCTCGACCGCGCCGAGATCCGCAAGCGCAACTTCATCCCCAAGACCGCCTTCCCCTACCAGACCCCGGTGGCGCTGCAGTATGACAGCGGCGACTATCCGGGTTGCCTCGAGACGGCGGTCAAGGCCTCCGACTACGCCGGCTACGACAAGCGCCGCGCCGCCTCCGAGAAGGCCGGCAAGCTGCGCGGCATCGGCATCTCGACCTATATCGAGGCCTGCGGCATCGCGCCCTCGGCCGTCGTCGGCTCGCTGGGCGCGCGCGCCGGGCTCTACGAGGTCGGTACCGTGCGGGTGCACCCGACCGGCACCATCAGCGTGCTGACCGGCACCCATAGCCACGGCCAGGGCCACGAGACCACGTTCGCGCAGGTCGTCGCCGATGCGCTCGGCGTGCCGATGGAGAGCATCGAGGTCGTGCACGGCGACACCGCGATGATCCCGTTCGGCATGGGGACCTACGGCTCGCGCAGCCTGGCGGTCGGCGGCTCGGCGATCCTCAAGGCGGTCGACAAGATCGTCGCCAAGTCGAAGAAGATCGCCGCCCACCTGCTCGAGGCCGCCGAGGCCGATATCGAGTTCAAGGACGGCGTGTTTTCGGTCGCCGGCACCGATCGCTCCAAGACCCTGGGCGAAATCGCGCTGGCCGCCTACGTGCCGCACAACTACCCGATCGAGACGGTCGAGCCCGGCCTCGACGAGACCGCGTTCTACGACCCCAAGAACTTCACCTTCCCGGCGGGCACGCACATCTGCGAGGTCGAGGTCGATCCGCAGACCGGCGTCGTCACGGTGGAGAAGTTCACCGCGGTCGACGACGTCGGTCGGGTGATCAACCCGATGATCGTCGAGGGCCAGGTCCACGGCGGCGTCGTCCAGGGCATCGGCCAGGCGCTCTACGAGGGCTGCGTCTACGATCCCAAGACCGGCCAGCTGCTGACCGGCTCGATGATGGACTACTGCATGCCGCGCGCCGACAACCTGCCGGCGTTCTCGGTCGGCCATCACACCACCTTGTGCACCCACAACCAGCTGGGCGTGAAGGGTTGCGGCGAGGTCGGCGCGATCGGCTCGCCCCCGGCGGTGATGAATGCCGTGGTCGACGCCCTCAAGCCCTACGGCATCACCCATCTCGACATGCCGGCCACGCCCGAGCGGGTGTGGCGGGCGATCCATAGCGCGCGCCAACCGCGCGCCGCCGAGTAGGAGGACGAAGCGATGTACAATTTCGAGTATTCGCGCGCGAAGTCGGTCGCCGATGCCGCCAAGGCAGCGTCGGGCGACGCCGAGGCCAAGCTCCTCGCCGGCGGCATGACGTTGATCCCGACCCTGAAGCAGCGGCTCGCCAAGCCGACCGCGCTGATCGACCTCAACGGCATCGCCGACCTCGCCGGCATCAAGCGCGACGGCAACAACCTGGTGATCGGCGCGATGACCCGCCATGCCGAGGTCGCGCGCTCGAAGGACGTCAAGGCGGTGATCCCGGCGCTCGCGCACCTCGCCGAGATGATCGGCGATCCGGCGGTGCGCAATCGCGGCACCATCGGGGGCTCGATCGCCAACCACGATCCGGCGGCCGACTATCCCGCGGGCGTGCTCGGGCTCAACGCGACCGTGATCACCAACAAGCGCCAGATCAAGGCCGACGATTTCTTCACCGGCATGTTTGCGACCGCGCTTCAGGACGGCGAAATCATCACCGCGGTGAGCTTCCCCAAGCCTGACAAGGCGGGCTACATGAAGTTCAAGAATCCGGCGTCGCGCTACGCCATTGTCGGCGTCTTCGTCGCCAAGACCGGCAATGACGTGCGGGTCGCGGTGACCGGCGCCGGAGCCGGTGTTTTCCGCGCCAAGGACCTCGAATCCGCCCTCACGAAATCCTTCTTGCCGACGGCCGTGGAGGGCATCAAGATCGCTGCCGACGGGCTGAATTCCGATATCCACGCGTCAGCCGAGTACCGTGCTCACCTGATCACGGTAATGGCGAAACGCGCGGTGGTGGCCTGCGGCTAGCTTCACGTCTATATACTCATCTGGCCCTCCAGCCGAGGACCTCCTCGGCGGGAGTTTTTTGTTCTGAATCAAGCGACTAAGATGGACCTTCCAAGTTCGGTCGAAGGCACCTTGGAACTCCTCGGCACGGGTAATTATGTTGCCGAGAGAAGCCTGGCGACCGCCCTCTATCTAAGCCTCAGGCTCGACCGGCCGCTGTTCCTCGAGGGTGAGGCCGGGGTCGGCAAGACCGAGATCGCCAAGGTGCTGTCCCAGACCCTCGGCCGGCGGCTGATCCGGCTGCAGTGCTACGAGGGGCTCGACGTCGCGGCGGCGGTCTACGAGTGGAACTATCCGCGCCAGATGATCGAGATCCGGCTCGCCGAGGCGGCGAGCGGTGCCCATGCGCAGGACCGCGACCAGCTCGCCGCCGACATCTTCAACGACCGCTTCCTGATCAAGCGCCCCCTGCTCCAGGCGCTCGAGCCCCACGCCGAGGGAGCGCCGGTGCTGCTGATCGACGAGATCGACCGCACCGACGAGCCGTTCGAGGCCTTCCTGCTCGAGCTCCTGTCGGACTTCCAGGTCACCATCCCGGAGCTCGGCACGATCAAGGCGGCCGAGCCGCCGATCGTGATCATCACGTCCAATCGGACGCGCGAGATCCACGACGCGTTGAAGCGCCGCTGCCTCTACCACTGGGTCGACTTCCCCTCGCCCGAGCGCGAGCGCGCGATCCTCAAGCTCAAGGTGCCCGACGCCGGCCCGGCGCTCAGCGCCGAGATCGTCGGGTTCGTCCACAAGCTGCGCGCGCTCGACCTCTTCAAGCTGCCGGGCGTCGCCGAGACCCTCGACTGGGCCGAGGCGCTGCTACAGCTCGACGCCGTCGCGCTCGACCCGGGGACCGTCGACTCGACCCTGGGCGTGCTGCTCAAGTACCAGGACGACATCGCGCGCCTGCAAGGCTCGGAGGCCATGAAGCTGCTCGACGCCGTGCGCGCCGAGCTCGCGGAGAAGCCGCTCGGCTAGGCGCCATGTCTGGCAAGCTGGTCGACAATATCATGCAGTTCGCGCGCATCCTGCGCACCGCCGGGTTGCCGGTCGGCCCGGGCCAGGTGATCGAGGTGTTGCGTGCGGTCCGCGAGGTCGGACCGGGCAACCGCGACGACTTCTATTGGGCGCTATTCGCGACCTGCGTCACGCGCATCGACCAAAAGCCGCTGTTCGACCAGGCGTTCCACATCTTCTGGCGCAATCCGCGGCTGCGCGAGCGCCTGATGCAGATGCTGCTGCCCAACCTGCAGACCGAGGCCGACCGCCAAGCCGCCAAGCCGGTGGCGACGCGCCTGGCCGAGGCGCTGACCAGTCCCGCCCAGGCCGAGCAGGCGCCGACGCGCGAGGAGGTCGAGATCGATGCCAGCCTGACGTGGTCCGATCGCGAGATGCTGCAGGAGAAGGACTTCGACCAGATGACCACGGCGGAGCTGCGCCAGACCCGCACCATGATCGCGGCGCTGCGCTTCGCCTTTCCCGACACGCCGACGCGGCGCTTCCGGCCCGACCAGAGCGGCCACCGCCCGGACGGCCGCGCCACCATGCGGGCGACCCTGCGCAGCGGCGGCGACGTCGTGCCGCTGCGCTTCAAGGCGGTGCGCCTCAAGCCGCCGCCGGTGGTCGTGCTGTGCGACATCTCGGGCTCGATGGGGCGCTACTCGCGCCTGCTGCTGCACTTCGTCCACGCCCTGACCAACGACCGCAGCCGGGTCTCGACCTTCCTGTTCGGCACCCGCCTGACCAACATCACGCGGGCGCTGCGCCACCGCGACGTCGACGTCGCGGTCGCCCAGGCCGCCGCCCTGGTCACCGACTGGTCGGGCGGCACGCGCATCGGCCAGTGCCTGCACGAGTTCAACCGCCTATGGTCGCGCCGAGTGCTCGGCCAGGGCGCGATCCTGCTCTTGATCTCGGACGGCCTCGACAAGGACGCCGGCGCCAACCTCGCCAAGGAGGCCGAGCGCCTGTCGATGTCGTGCCGCCGGCTGATCTGGCTCAATCCCCTGTTGCGCTTCGAGGGCTTCGCCCCAAAATCCTTAGGCATCCGGGCGATCCTGCCCTATGTCGACGAGCTGCGTCCGGTGCACAATCTGAACAGCCTGGTCGACCTCGGCAAAGCGCTCAGCCGACCGATTGCGCAGCGGGGCGCCCGCCGGACGACGCGGCTCCTGGAGGTAGCATGACGGACAACCAGACCATCAACGTCGAGGACGTGCTCGCCACCGCCGCCGACTGGGCAAGGGCCGGCCGGCCGGTTGCCCTTGCAACCGTGATCGAGACCTGGGGCTCGTCGCCGCGGCCGGTCGGCAGCCAGCTCCTGGTCGACCAAGCCGGTGCGTTCGTCGGCTCGGTGTCGGGCGGCTGCATCGAGGGTGCCGTGGTCCGCGAGGCCCAGGGCGTGATCGCCAGCGGCGAGCCCAAGCTGCTCGAGTTCGGCGTCAGCGACGAGATGGCGTGGGATGTCGGGCTCGCCTGCGGCGGCAAGATCCGGTTGTTCGTCGAGCGCGTGAGCGACTAGGCCATGAAGCTCGCGACTCTCGAGCGTCTGCGCAAATCCCGCGACGCCGGCGACCCGGTCGCGCTGGTGACCGACCTCAAGACCGGCCAGCAGACGCTGGTCTATCCTGCGACCGTCACCGGCGATTTCGGGCTCGAGGGCGAGCGTCTGGCGCGCGTTCGCAAGGCGATCACCGACGACAAGAGCACGATCGTCGACGAAATTTACTTCATCCAGGTCATGAGCCCACCGCCGCGGCTGATCGTGGTAGGCGCGGTCCATATCGCCCAGGCCCTGATCCCGATGGCGTCGCTCGCCGGCTATGCCATCACGGTGATCGATCCTCGCGGCGCCTTCGCGACCGACGATCGCTTTCCGAACGTTACGTTGAGCGACGAATGGCCGGACGACGCGATGACGCGGCTCAAGCCGGATGCCAAGACCGCCGTCGTCACCCTCACCCATGATCCCAAGCTCGATGACCCGGCGCTCGAGGTCGCGTTGAAATCGCCGGTGTTCTACATCGGCGCGCTCGGCAGCACGCGGACGCATGCCAAGCGGGTCGAGCGCCTGAAGGCGCGTGGCTTCGACGACGCCGCGCTCTCCCGCATCCACGCCCCGATCGGGCTGCGCATCGGCGCGGTCAGCCAGAGCGAGATCGCGGTCTCGATCCTGGCCCAGTTGACCGCCGTGCGCCGCGGCGGCGCCACCACCAAATGAAGTTCGGCAGCTATCCGCTCGACGAAGCCGAGGGCGGCGTGCTCGCGCACTCCGTCAAGCTCGAGCGCGTGGTGTTCAAGAAGGGCCGCGTGCTGAGCGCCGACGACATCGCGGCGTTGCGCCGCGCCGGACGTTCGAGCGTCGTGATCGCCCGCTTCGACAACCAGGACGTCAACGAGGACGAGGCCGCCGGCGTGCTCGCCCGTGCGCTCGCCGGGCCGCACGCCAAGGTCACGGCGCCGTTCACCGGCCGCGCCAACCTGGTCGCGGAGACCGCCGGCGTGGTCGTGCTCGATCGTGCTCGGCTCGACGCCCTCAACCTGGTCGACGAGGCGATCACGTTCGCCACCGTGGCGCCGTTCGAGGTCGTCGAGCCGCGCCAGATGATCGGCACCGTCAAGGTCATCCCTTTTGCGGCGCCGCGCGCCGTGTTCGACCGGTGCTTGGAGATTGCTCGGACCGGCGACGCGATGGTGCGGGTCGCCGCCTTGACGCCCCACCGCATCGGCCTGATCCAGACCCGCCTCTCCGGCACCAAGGAGAGCGTGCTCGACGGCACCGTGCGGGCGACCCGCGCGCGCATCGAGGCGCTCGGCTCCACGTTGATCGACGAGACGCGCTGCGACCATGACGCTGCCGCGGTCGGCCAAGCGATCCGGGATTTCCAGCCGCAGCGCCCGGACATCCTCTTGATCGCGGGCGCGTCGGCTGTGGTCGATCGGCGCGACGTCATCCCGGCCGGCATCGAGGCGGCCGGCGGCGTGGTCGAGCATTTCGGCATGCCGGTCGATCCCGGCAACCTGCTGCTGCTCGGCCGGCTCGCCGACAAGCCGGTGCTCGGCCTGCCGGGCTGCGCGCGCTCGCCCAAGATCAACGGCTTCGACTGGGTGCTGCAGCGGCTGTGCGCCGATCTCACCGTGACCAAGCGCGACATCATGCTGATGGGTGCCGGCGGGCTCCTGATGGAGACGCCGCTGCGCGGCCAGCCGCGCGAGCGCGAACGGCCGTCGACCGCCGCCAAGGCGCCACGCATCGCCGCGCTGGTGCTCGCCGCCGGCCAGTCGCGCCGCATGGGGCGCAACAAGCTGCTGCTGCCGATCGAGGGCACGCCGATGGTGGCGCGCACGGTCGATGCCCTGATCGCCTCGGTCGCCACCGACATCGTCGTGGTCACCGGCCACCAGGCCGATCCGGTGCGCGCCGCGTTGGCCGGGCGCAGCGTCGCGTTCGTGCACAACCCCGACTTCGCCACCGGCCTCGCGAGCTCGCTCAAGGCCGGGCTGGCGGCGCTGCCGGCCGACGCCGACGGCGTGCTGGTGTGCCTGGGCGACATGCCGCTGGTCATGCCGGCCCATCTCGACCGCTTGATCGCCGCGTTCAACCCGGTCGAGGGCCGCCTGATCTGCGTCCCGACCTATGACGGCAAGCGCGGCAACCCGGTGCTGTGGGCGCGCCAGTTCTTTGCCGAGATGCACAGCCTGTCGGGCGACGTCGGCGCCCGCGGCCTGATTGAGCGCCACGCCGAGGCGCTGTGCGAGGTCGCGATGACCGACGCCGGTGTGCTGCTCGACGTCGACACGCCGGACGTCTTCACCACAGTCGCCGGCACCGCCCTGCCGCCATGACCGACGAACTCTACCACGACGCCATCATGGCGCATGCCCGCGCGCCCCATCACGCCGGTTCGTTGCCCGACGCCGATGGCCGGGCGACGGTCGACAATCCGCTGTGCGGCGACCGCGTCACCATCGAGCTCAAGCTCGCCGACGATCGCGTCGCCGCGGTTGGTCAGACGGTGCGCGGCTGCGCGCTCTGTCAGGCGTCGGCCTCGATGCTGGCCGACGGCGCGCTCGGCGCCGCGCGCGACGAGGTCGCGGCGGCGCGCGACACCATCAGGGCGATGCTGCGCGACGCCGGCCCGCCGCCCGCCGGCCGCTGGGCCGCCTTCGCCGCCTTCCTGCCGGCGCGCCCCGCGACCAGCCGGCACGATTGCGTGCTGCTGCCGTTCCAGGCGTTCGAGCGCGCCGTCGGCCAACCGGCCTGAGAGGCCGTATTTAAGTTCGAAATTAAACTACGCTTTCCCATAAATCGTTGTAATTCATCGCGAAAAACGGGAATCTTTAACGAACCGCCTTTAGCGTGAGCGCCCGGACGAACGATCTCGCGGGGGCCGCAGCATGTCGTTCAGCACTGCCGGGCGAAGGCTGACCTTCGCCGACGAGTTCAACCAGCTATCGCTCAACAACGGCACCACGGGCACCTGGACGACGCACTATCGCTTCGACGGCGGTGGTGGCACCGACCGCAGTCTGGCGGTCAACCACGAGGCGCAGATCTACGTCGACCCCGGCTACGCGGGCACCGGCACGACACCGCTCGGCCTCAACCCGTTCTCGATCAGCAACGGCGTGCTGTCGATCACCGCGGCACCAACCCCGCCGACGCTGCAATCGACATTGCTGAACTTTCCCTACACCTCGGGGATGCTGACCACCGACGGCACGTTCGCGCAGCAATACGGCTACTTCGAGATGCGCGCGCAGGCGCCCGCCGGCCAGGGCCTGTGGCCATGCTTCTGGCTGTTGCCGCAGGCGCAGGGCGTGAGCGGCGAGATCGACATCATGGAGATGCTCGGCCAGCAGCCGCGCACCGACTATCGGAGCACGCACGGCAGCGTCGAGTTTCGCGGCGTCTACCCGGCCACGAGCGACCTGACCGCCGGTTACCACACCTACGGCGTCGACTGGACCGCCGCGAGCCTGACGTTCTATCTCGACGGCACCGTCGTCGGCAGCCTGGCGACCCCGGCGGATTTGCGCCAGCCGATGTACGTGCTCGCCGACCTCGCGGTGGGCGGCGCCGGCAGCTGGCCGGGGCAGCCCGACGCCGGCACGCATTTCCCCGCCAGCTTCAAGATCGACTACATCCACGCCTACGCCGATCCGAGCCACGTCGTAACGACGCCGACGCTGCCGGTCAGCGGCGCTTCGGTCGCGTGGCTCAACGCGACCACCGCGGGCCAGACCCTGACCGCAACCGACGTCAATACCCGGCTGTCGACCAAATATGCCAACACCACCCTGGTCGGCGGTGCCGGCGACAACGTCTACAGTATCCTCGACCAGAGCGACGTCGTGCGCGATCAGACCGGCGGTGTCGACACCGTGTTGAGCTGGGGCCATCGCTACGCGCTGCCCGACGGCGTCGAGAACCTGATCTTGCAGGCGAGCGGCGGCGCCATCGGCATCGGCAACGGCTCGAACAACATCATCGTCGGCACGGCTGCCGCCGACACCCTGGTCGCCGGCACCAAGACGAGCATCCTGAGCGGCGGTGGCGGCGGCGATGTGTTCGTGCTCGACCGCGCCGGGTCGGTCGTCATCACCGACTTCGTTGCCGGCGACACGATCAAGCTCGACGAGACGCAATTCCACGATTTCAGCGACGTGCGCGCGGCAATGGCGCAGATCGGCGCCGATGTCGTGCTGACCGCCGGGCCGCAAACCTCGGTCGTGTTCAAAGACATTGCATTCGCCGATGTCATCGCGGCCGACGTCGCGCTGCCCCTGTGGTTGCCGACCAGCGACACGCCGGACGTCTACCTGAGCGCCACCGGTACCGGCCAGGTCCTGACCGCGCCCCAGGCCAACGCCCAACTCGCGACCGGCTACAGCAACGTCACGCTGGTCGGTGGCGCCGGCGACAACACCTACCTGGTCGCGAACGCGACCGACGTCGTCGTGCAGGGCGCCGGCGGCACCAACACGATCCTGAGCTGGGCCAGCAGCTACACCCTGCCGGCCAACGTCCAGAACGTCAGCCTTCAAGTTACCGGCGGTGCCACCGCCGTCGGCAATGGGCTCAACAACCGGCTGACGGGCAGCACCGGCAACGACTCGCTGTCGGGCGGCGCCGGCAACGACATCCTGAACGGCAGCGGCGGCGCCAACACGCTGGCCGGCGGCAGCGGCGACGACCTGTTCGTCTTCGGGCTGGCCGATCATGACTCGGTGATCACCGATTTCACCGTCGGCCACGATCATCTCGACGTGCGGCCGCTGCTCGACGCGATGGCCACCACCCTGATCCCCCTGGCCGCCGATCGCTTCAGCCTGCAGGCGTCCGGCAGCGCCACCGTCGTCATGTTCGATCCGGACGGCAACGGGGGCCAACCGAGCCACCCGCTGGTCACGCTGCAGGGCGTCGTGCCGAGCGCGCTGCGGTCGGAGCTCGACTTCTTCTACTAATCAGACAGCGCGACCGCACGGGCTCGCGACAAAGTTTTGTTAACCAATCGCGCCCAAGGTCGATCTGGTATCCTCGGGTCAATGCGCCCGCAGCGGGAGACATGGGCCCTTGAGCGACGAATTCGGCTTTCCAAAGATGATCCGGCCGCTGCTCGGCGGACTGCTCGGCGGCTTCCGCCCACGCCGCGCGACGGCCGCCGCGGACGGCGACTTCACGTTCGACGCGCGGGGCGGCCGCGTCCCGAGTGACGCCCAGCTCGCGGCACTGATCAACGACGGCATGTTGATGCTGCCGCCTCGCTACTTCGTCGGCTACTTCCTCGATCTGCTGATCTAAACGGCAGTCTCTGGCGCGTCCGCCATCGCCCGGAATTACCGACAATTGCGCCGATTGTCGGAAAAACTTTCTCTACATTCTTTGTTTACGGACCGCTGTTTCAAAATGGCGCGCTTCGAGAGCTGCCTCGGGGAGGGCGCGATGTTGGATCGGTTGTCGGTGAATGGATTATTGCGCTGGGTCCTTGCGGCGATGACGGTGGTCGTGCTCCTCGCGCTCGCCGGCAACGCCTGGGAGGCGTGGCGCCGGCTCGCCGTGACCGATCGCATGCAGGTCGCCGCCAACGCGTCCGGCCATGCCTTCAAGGCGATGCACAGCCTGCGCACCGATCGCGCGACCACCGTCCGCAACCTGAACGCCCCCGGCCAGATCGATCCCGGCGTCCAAAAATATCTCCAGTCGTTCCGCGACGCCGAGATGCCGGCGATGCGCGCGGCCGCCGAGCTTGCCGAGACCATCGAGTTCGCCGACAAGCGCGCGTTGGTCCCCGAGCTGCAGCGGGCGACCCAGATGCTGGCCGCCTTGCAGAGCGAGTCGACCGACGCGTTCGCCAAGCCCAAGGCGGCGCGCCGCGAAACCTTGGGCGCCGACTACATGGCGGTGACCAAGACCCTGCTCGAGGTGCTCGACAAGCTGTCGGCGCGGCTGTTCGCCGCGATCAAGCACAACGATCCGTTCATCGACCAGATGCTGGAGATGAAGCAGCTCGCCTGGATGGTGCGCAACTCCGGCGGCGATGCGTCGCTGCTCGTCTCCATCGGGCTCACCGCCGGCAAGCTCGAGCCGACCGCGCGCATCGACCATGCGCGCCACGTCGGCGGCAGCGAAATCGCATGGGCGGCTCTCGAGGACATGGCGTTCGGAACCGAGTTGCCGGCGCGCCTGGTCCAAGCGGTCGCAACCGCCAAATCGACCTATTTCGGGCCCGACTACACCGGCAACCGCGAGCGCCTGTTGAGCGCGCTGATCGCCGGCGAGAAGACCGACATGACCGCCAATCAATGGGGTCCCTATGCGGTGCCGAAGCTCGCGACCCTGCTGGCGGTCGCCGAGGAGGCGCTCGAAGTCGCGAAGGAGCACGCGCAAGTCCAGCGCGGCGCCGCGCAGCGCGACC
>JACQAI010000639.1 GCA_016195115.1 Pseudomonadota bacterium | reverse complement strand
TTCGACATGGGCGGCACCTCGACCGACGTTGCACTGCTGCAGGGCGGCCGCTGCAAGCTCGCCACCGAAGCGACGGTGCACGGCTATCCCATCAAGGCGCCGATGCTCGACATCCACACCGTCGGCGCAGGCGGTGGTTCGATCGCCGCGATCGATAGCGGCGGGCTCCTCAAGGTCGGGCCGCAAAGCGCGGGCGCCGACCCCGGTCCGGTGTGCTACGACCGCGGCAACACCGAGCCGACCGTGACCGACGCCAACGTCGTGCTGCAGACCCTCAACCCGACCCATCTGCTCGGCGGCCGCATGGCGGTGCGCCAGGACCTCGCCAAGGCGGCGATCGCAAGGTTGGCTGGCCAGCTTGGTCTGGGCGTCATGGAGACCGCCCAGGGCATCGTCTCGGTGGTGACCGCCAACATGGCGCGCGCGATCCGGGTGATTTCGGTGCAACGGGGGCATGATCCGCGCGACTACACCCTGGTGGCGTTCGGCGGCGCCGGGCCGCTGCACGCCGTGCGGCTCGCCCGCGAGCTCGAGATCAAGCGCGTGCTGGTGCCGCGCAGCCCCGGCATCCTGTGCGCCATGGGCCTGCTGCTGACCGATCTGCGCGCCGATTTCGCCGCGACCCGGCTGATGGCGCTCGAGCCCGCGATCGTCGGCGACATCGAGACCATCTTTGCCGGCCTGGCGCGCCAGGCCACGGGCTGGTTCGACCACGAGACGATCGGCACGGGCGCGCGCCGCGTCGCGCGCACCGTCGACATGCGCTACGCCGGCCAGAACTACGAGCTGTCGGTGCCGGTGCCCGCCGGTCCGATCACCGCCGCAACGCTCGACAGCTTGGCGCGCGGCTTTGCCGACGTTCATCGCCGGCTCTACGGCTTCGTCGCCGACGACGATCCGGTGCAGCTGGTGACGTTCCGCATCGAGGCAACCGGCGTGGTCAGCAAGGCGAGCCTGAAGGCGCGCCCGCTCGCCGGCGACGACGCCAGCGATGCGATCCAGGGCCAGCGTCCGGTGTGGCTCGCCGAGGCGTCCGGCACCGTCGCGTGTCCGATCTACGACCGCGATCGCCTCGCGCCGGGCAACCGCTTCGCCGGCCCGGCGATCATCGAGCAGATGGACGCCACCACCGTGGTGCTGCCCGGCATGACGGCCCGGGTCGATCCCTATCTCAACCTGATCGTGGACGTCGCATGAGCCAGCCCGCCTCCCGCCCGCCCGTGCGCGCCGCCAATCTCGACCCGATCACCATCGAGGTCATCGGCTCGGCGCTGTCCTCGATCGTCGAGGAGACCGGCGAGGCGCTGATCCGCGCCTCCTATTCGACCAACATCAAGGAGCGCCGCGACTGCTCCACCGCGCTGTTCGACACCCAGGGCCGCACCCTGTGCCAGGCCGAGCACATCCCGGTGCATCTCGGCAGCTTCATCGGCATCGTCGCGCACATCGTCAAGAACCACCCGGTCGAGGACATGCGCCCGGGCGACGCCTTCATCGGCAACGACGCCTACGCCGGCGGCGGCACCCATCTGCGGCGTGCAGCGCTTCCAGGCGCTGTGCGCGAAATACGGCGCCGACACCGTGCTGGCGGCGGGCGAAGGGCTGCTCGACCACGCCGAGCGCAAGATGCGCGCCGGCATCGCGGCGATCCCCGACGGCACGTACAAATTCTCAGACGTGTTCGACAACTCGGCGACCGACGTCGATCTGCCGTTCTCGGTCGAGGTTACGGTGACGGGCGACCAGATGCGATTGCACTTCGAGAGTCCGCCGCAGCGCCGCGCCGGCATCAACATGACGTACACGGCGCTGCTCGCGACCGCCTATTACGTCGTCAAGTCGGTGGTCGATCCGACCATTCCGCCCAACGCCGGTCTGGCGCGGCCGCTGACCATCACGGCGCCCGAAGGCACCGTGCTGAACTGCGTCCATCCGGCCGCGGTCAATGGCCGCGTTCAGACCTGCCAGCGCGTCTCCGACATGATTCTGGGCGCGCTCGCCCAGGCGGTGCCCGAGCGCGTCATCGCGTGCACCAACTCCGCCTGTACGATCGCGCATTTCATCGGCGAGCACCCCAAGGACGGCACGCTCTGGGTTTATCTCGAGACCATGGGCGGCGGCTCGGGCGCGCGGTTCAACAAGGATGGGCTGGACGGCGTGCACGTCCACACCACCAACACCTCGAACCTGCCGGTCGAGGCGCTCGAGCTCGAGTACCCCCTGACCCTGATGCGCTACGAGCTGATCGGCGGCTCGGGCGGCGCCGGCCAGTTCCGCGGCGGCATGGGCCTGCGCCGCGTCTATCGCGCCGACGCGGATTGCCGCGTGCGCCTGGACGTGTCGCGGCTGCGCTCGCGCTCGTGGGGATTGTTCGGTGGCCAACCGGGCGGTCACGGCGGCATCGTGTGCGGCCCTGGCGTCGTGTTCGACCGCGATCGCGCCGAGCTCAAGGCCGGGCAGTGGTTCGAGGTCATCACGCCGGGCGCCGGCGGCTACGGCCCGCCGGCCGCGCGCGACCCCGCCGCCGTGGCGCGCGATCTTGCCGAGGACGTCATCGATCGCGCGACTGTCGGCGCGGTCTACCCCGCTTTCACCCGAGGAGACGCCTGATGATCCGGCCGACCCGTCGCAGCGTTCTCGTCGGTGCCGCGGCACTGCCCTTTCTGCGCATCGGCCGGGCGCATGCGCGCACGGCGGGGGTGCTGACCTTCGGCCTGTCGAGCTATCCGCCGACCATCCAGCCGTGGGCCAATGCCGGCACCGCTGCGGGCACCATCAAGCTGATGATCTACCGCGGCCTGCTCGGCTATGACCAGAAGGGCGCGCTGCGCGGCGAGCTCGCGGCGACCTGGGTGCGCGATGGCGCCAACGCCTGGGGCTTCAAGCTGCGCGACGCGGTGTTTCACAATGGCGAGAAGGTGAAGAGCGCCGACGTCAAGTGGACGCTCGAGCAGATCGCGACCGAGAAATCGACCGCCTATTTCCGTACGCCGATGCAAGGCATCGACCGGGTCGAGGCGCCGGACGACACCACCGTGCGCATCGTCATGAAGCAGCCGACGGCGACCTTGCCCGAATGGCTGGCGAGCTTTCATACGCCGATCATTTGGCGCAAGTCCGAAGGGCCGCAGCCGATCGGTGCCGGGCCGTTCGTGCTCAAGGCCCAGGAGCGCGGCGTCTCGCTCGATCTCGAGGCCTTCCCGAAATACTACAAGCCCGGCCTGCCCAAGCTCAAAGCCGTGCGCGCGGTCGTCTACGCCGACGAGAACCTGCGCGTCGCGGCGCTGCAGACCGGCGACGTCGATTTGATCGAGTACGTGCCCTGGCAGTCCATGGAGGCGATCTCCAAGGACGCCAAGCTGAGGCTCGACGCGGTCGACGGGCCGTTCATGTATCTGGTGTTCAACGGCTCGAAGCCGCCCTTCAACGACCCGCGCGTCCGCAAGGCGGTGGCGCACGCGATCCGGCGCGACGACATCGTCAAGGCGGCGTTCTTCGGCCGCGGCTCGGCGCTCGCGCATCTGCCGATCGCCGCCGAGAGCGCGTTCTACAATCCCGAGCTCAAGGATGGCTGGGCCTATGACCCGGCGCGCGCCAAGCAGCTGCTCGCCGAGGCCGGGGTGGCCGGCGGCTTCACGTGCAGCTTCCTGTCGACCGCCCAGTACGGCATGCACAAGGACTCGGCCGAGGTCGTGCAGCAGAACCTCGCCGCCATCGGCATCCAGGCCGAGCTCAACCTGCCCGACTGGGCGACCCGCGTCTCGATCGGCAACAAGGGCCAGTACGACATGGCGATGATGGGCACCACGACCGACAGCAACGACCCCGACGGCGTTGCCAATCTGATCGACGGCAGCCTGTCGCCGGCCTACGTGCGCAGCTTCGGCCTCAAGACGCCCAAGATCAGCGAGCTGCTGGCCGCCGGGCGCGCCGAGTTCGACCCCGCCAAGCGCAAGGCGATCTACCGCTCGGTCGAAGAGACCGCGATCGCCGAAGTGCCGCTGGTCGGTCTGGCTTGGCGCAGCCAGGGCTATGCCATGCAGAAGGACGTGACCGGCTTCAAGAACCTGCCCGGCGCGCTAACCTTCTTCTCCGGCACCACGCTCGAAGACACCGCCATCTCATAATGCTCGCCTATGCGGCGCGGCGGGTCGCGATCGCGCTCGCCTTGATCTGGGTGGTGGCGACCATCGTCTTCCTGGTCATCCACCTGATCCCGGGTGACCCCGCCGAGCTGCTGCTGTCGCAGGGCGGCGTCGCGCCCGACCCGGCGGCGGTCGCCGAGCTGCGCGCACGGCTCGGGCTCGACCGGCCGCTGCTCAGCCAATACGCCGCCTATCTCGGCGCGCTCGCCCAAGGCGACCTCGGCAGCTCGCTGCAGGACGACCACGCGGTCGCGACCGAGCTGATCCGCCGCCTGCCGCGCACGCTCGAGCTGATCGCCGCCGCAGGGTTGCTCGCCCTCATCCTCGGCCTGCCGACCGGCACCGTGGCTGCGCTGCGCGCCGGCGGCGGCGCCGATCGCGTGCTGTCGTCGCTCGCCGGTCTCGGCCTGTCGATCCCGGTGTTCGTGGTCGGCACGGTCGCGATCCTGGTGTTCGCCCAGTACCTGCGCTGGACGCCGGCCGGCGGCTACGTCGCGCTGGCGCGCGATCCGGTCCAGCACCTGATCCTGCTCGCCATGCCGGCGGGCACGATCGCGCTCGGCCTGGGCGCCGTGATCTTCCGCATGACGCGCAGCGCCGTGCTCGAGGTGCTCGGGCGCGACTACGTGCGCGCTGCCGAGGCCAAGGGTCTGGCGCCGACGCGCATCGTGCTGCACCACGTGGTGCGCGGCGCGCTGGTGCCGGTCGTCACCGTGCTGGCGCTGCATCTCGGCACCTTGCTCGGCGGCACCGTGCTGGTCGAGTTCCTGTTCAACTGGCCCGGCCTCTCCGGCTATCTGGTCCGCGCCGTCGAGGCGCGCGACTACCCCGAGGTCGTCGGCATCGTGCTGGTGATCTCTGTGCTGCTCGTGATCCTCAACCTCGCGGTCGATCTGCTCTACGCGGTGCTCGATCCGCGCGTCCGCCACGCCTGATGACCCGCCGGGCGCGCGGCCGCCTCCTGATACCCGGCGCGATCGTCGGGCTGATCATCGGCTTGGCGCTCGCCGCGCCGATCCTGCCGCTGGCCGATCCGATCCGCATGGAGGTGGCGCTGCGGCTGACGCCGCCGTCACACGGCCATTGGCTCGGCCAGGACGAGTACGGCCGAGACGTGCTGAGCCGCGTCGCGTGGGGCGCGCGCGCGTCGCTCGCCGTCGCCTTCGTGTCGGCGGCGGTCGCCGGCGTCGTCGGGATCGCGTTCGGTCTGCTCGGCGGCTATTTCCGCGGCGCGGTCGAGATCCTGACCGTGCGTTCGATCGAGTCGGTGCTGTGCTTTCCACCGCTGCTGCTGGCGCTGTTGGTCGTGACCCTGATGGGGCCCGGCGCCGGCACCTTGATGGTTGCGCTGTCGATCCTCTACACGCCCGGCTATGCCCGTGTCGCCTATGCCGAGACCTTGGCGGCGCGCGCGCTCGACTACGTCACCGCGCAGGAGGCGCTGGGTGCGCGGCCCGCGCGCATCCTCGCCCGCACCGTGCTGCCCAACGTCGCGCCGCCGCTGCTGATCCAGTTTTCCCTGACGGTGGCCGCCGCCCTGGTGCTCGAGAGCGGCCTGTCGTTTCTCGGCCTTGGCGTGGTGCCGCCGACGCCGTCCTGGGGCCTGATGATCCGGGCCGCGCGCAGCACCATGGAGCAGGCGCCGTGGCTGCTGTTCTGGCCGTGCCTGGCGCTGACCGGCACGATCATCGCCCTCAACCTGTTGTGCGACCGCTTGCGCGACGCGCTCGATCCGCGCGCCGCCGGCGCCCCGGCCGGTTGGCTCGGGCGTGGTGTCGCGCGCTTGCTGCCGGGCATCGCGGCCGCCGGGCCACCGCCGGCGCTGCTCGAGGTCGAGGCCCTGACCGTCGAGATCGCGACGCCGTCGGGCATGATCCGGCCGGTCGACGACGTGTCGCTGCGCGTCGCGCCCGGCGAGACCTTGGCGCTGGTCGGCGAGAGCGGCTCGGGCAAGACGCTGACCGGCCTGGCGCTGGTCGGGCTGCTGCCACCAGCCGCGCGGATCGCCGCGGGCACCGCGCGGTTCGCCGGGCGCGACGGCGGCGCCGGCGATCTCGTGCGCCTGTCCGAGGCCGAGCGTCGGCGGTTGCGCGGCGACCAGATCGCCATGGTGTTCCAGGACCC
>JACQAI010000638.1 GCA_016195115.1 Pseudomonadota bacterium | reverse complement strand
GGGGGCGACGTCAGCGCCTTCAGTCTGCAGGACGGCAAGCGCCTATGGACCACCGACATCACGCCGGAGGACGAGGGCGACGCGGTCGTCAGCGGCTCGATCTCGGTCTACGGCACGCGCGTCTACGTCGCCAGCGGCTACGCCGAGGTGGTGGCGCTCGACGGCGAGAACGGCAAAGTCCTGTGGCGGGTGGGCCTGACCGCGCCGGTGCGCGCCGCGCCGACGCTCAGCGGCGACCGCGTGTTCGTGACCACGGTCGACAACCAGCTGATCGCGCTGGCGGCCGAGGACGGTCGCAAGCTGTGGGACCATACCGGCATCAGCGAGACCGCCGGCCTGCTGGGGGGCGCCAGCGCCGCGGTCGACAGCGGCACCGTGATCGCCGCCTACAGCTCGGGTGAGCTGTTCGCGCTGCGCGCCGAGAGCGGCCGCGTCTCGTGGGCCGACAACCTCGCGGCGGTGCGCCGCGCCGACGCGGTGTCGGCGATCGCCATGGTGGCGCGCCCGGTGATCGATCGCGGGCTCGTGCTGGCGGTCAGCCACAGCGGCCGTTTCGCCGCGGTCGAGCTGCGCTCCGGCGGCCGCGTCTGGGACCGCGAGGTCGCGAGCGCCAACATGCCGTGGGTTGCCGGCGACTACGTCTACATCCTGACGACCAGCGGCGACGTGCTGTGCATGACGCGGCGCGATGGGCGCGTCCGCTGGGTCCAGACCTTGCCGCGCTACGAGAGCCCCGAGAAGGAGCGCGATCCGATCAGCTGGTCGGGGCCGGTGCTCGGCGGCGACCGCCTGATCCTGGTCGGCTCGTCGGGCGACGCCATCGCGTTGTCGCCCTACACCGGCAAGGCGCTCGGCCGCCTCAAGCTCGACGGCAAGACCCTGATCTCGCCGGTGATCGCCGACGGCACGCTGCTGGTCCTGACCGACGACGGCGAGCTCGCCGCCTATCGATGACCTTCACGGTCGCGATCGTCGGGCGACCCAACGTCGGCAAGTCGACCCTGTTCAACCGCCTCGTCGGCAAGCGCCTGGCGCTGGTCGACGACACCCCCGGCGTGACGCGCGATCGCCGCGAGGGCGATGGGCGGCTGGGCGATCTCGAATTCCGCCTGTTCGATACCGCCGGCCTCGAGACCCACACCGACGACAGCCTCGAGGCGCGCATGCGTCGCCAGACCGAGCGCGCGGTCGAGGAGGCGGACGTCGCGTTGCTGCTGATCGACGCGCGCGCCGGCGTGGCACCGGCCGACCGGCACTTTGCCCAGCAATTGCGCAGAGGCCGCACGCCGGTCGTGCTGGTCGCCAACAAGTGCGAGGGCAAGGCCGGCGGCCCAGGTCTGCTCGAGGCCTATGAGCTCGGCCTGGGCGAGCCGATCGCGATCTCGGCCGAGCACGGCGAGGGCCTGACCGAGCTCTACGACGCGTTGGTTGTGCGTGCTCGGCCGGAGGCTGCTGACGCAGACCCCTCGGCGACGCCGGACGAAGCACCCCATCCACTGCAGCTCGCCGTGGTCGGCCGGCCGAACGTCGGCAAGTCGACCCTGATCAACCGCCTGATCGGCGACGAGCGGCTCCTGGTCGGACCCGAGGCCGGCATCACGCGCGACGCCATCGCGGTGCCGTTCAATTTCCGCGGTCGGGCGATCAAGTTGGTCGACACCGCCGGAATGCGGCGGCACGCGCGCGTCGCGGGGAAGCTCGAGAAGCTGTCGGTCGCTGACACGCGGCGCGCGATCAACTATGCCGAGATCGTCGTGCTCGTGATCGACGCCACCATCGGGCTTGAGAAGCAGGACCTGGGGATTGCCGCCGACGTCGTCGAGGAGGGCCGCGGCATGGTGATCGCGGTCAACAAGTGGGATGCAGTCGCCGACCCCGCCAAGACCCTGCGCGCGATCCAGGATCGCCTGACATTCTCGCTGCCCCAAGTGCGCGGGATTCCCGTCATCACCATATCGGCGCGCGAGGGCCGCAACCTCGACACTTTGATGCGCGCGGCGCTGGCACTGTGGGAGGTCTGGAACCGCCGCGTGCCGACCGCCGAGATCAACCGCTGGCTCGAGAGCGCGGTCGCTCAGCATCCGCCGCCGCTGGTCGCCGGGCGGCCGATCCGCATCCGCTACGCGACCCAGATCAAGACCCGGCCGCCGACCTTCGCGCTGTTCGTCTCGAAACCGCAAGATCTGCCCGAGAGCTATCTGCGCTACCTGGCCAACTCGCTGCGCGACAGCTTCAAGCTCGAGGGCGTGCCGATCCGCACCGTCATGCGCAAGGGCAAGAACCCGTTCGTATCAGAGGTCAGATGACGGAAGACAGATGACAGAAGGGGGCACGTCTGTCCTCTGTCTTCCGTCCTCTGTCTTCTGAATCACACCACCCGGAAATTCTTGAACTGCCAGGGATCGGCGCGGTCGAGGTCCTCGGGGAACAGGCGCGTGCGGTCGGCGAGCGGCGTCCAGTCGCTGTAGACGCCGACGACGTCGCCGAGATAGGGCAGCGTGATCTCGAGGATGCGCGCGAAATCCATCTCGTCGGGCTCGACGAGCGACGCGCTCGGGTTCTCGATCGCCCAGATCATCCCGGCGAGCGCGGTCGCGGTCACCTGCAGGCTGGTGGCGTTGTTGTAGGGCACCAGCCGGCGAGCCTGATCGACGCTGAGCTGCGAGCCGAACCAGTAGGACGACTTGGCGTGGCCCATCAGCAGGACGCCGAGCTCGTCGATGCCGCCGGGGTTGACCTCCTCCATGATCAGCCGCTGCTTGCCCTGCAGCCGCCAGTTCTTGCCGGCGAACTCGTGCAGCGACAGCACGGCGCCGTCGCACGGGTGATAGGCGTAGTGCACGGTCGGCCGGTAGCGCGCGTCGGCGCCCTCGCCGACGGTCAGGTAATCGGCGATCGAGATCGACTCGCCGTGGGTGATCAGCCATCCCAGGTACGGACCTTCAAGCGGCGTCCAGCTGCGCACGCGGGTCGAGGCGCCGGGGCGATTGAGGTAGATGGCGCTGCCGCAGCCGAACGCGTGCCGCCCGCCGTCGGTGGGAAAATGGCGCTCGTGGCTGCCCCAGCCGAGCTCGGCCGGCTGCGAGCCTTCGCTGACGAAACCTTCAATCGACCACGTGTTGACGAACTCGTCGACCGCCTTGGGGATGTTCGACACCTGGGTGTCGCGCTCGGCGATGTGGATGACGCGCACGCCGAGCCGTTCGGCGAGCTCGCCCCAGGCCTTGCGGGTGCCCGGCTTGGTCACCGTCAGGCCGGTATCGCGCGCGATGTTGAGCAGCGCCTGCTTGACGAAATGGGAGACCAGGCCGGGATTGGCGCCGTGCGTCAGCACCGCGGTCGGGCCGCGTCCGCCATGCTTGGCGCGCAACGCGAGCGCGCTCTCGCGCAGCGCGTAGTTCGAGCGCAGCGACGGCGACAGGCTGGGATCGGTATAGCCGCCGGGCCACGGCTCGATGCAGGTGTCGAGATAGAGCGCGCCCTTGGCGTGGCACAGCTCGATCAGCGCCAGGCTCGAGACCTCGACCGAGACGTTGAGCAGAAAATCGCCGCGACCGAGCAGCGGCTCGAGGACCGCCGCGTAGTTCTGCTGGGTCAGCGGTTCGCGGATGAAGCGGATGCCGAGCGCGGTCGCCTCGGCATGGCCGCGCTCTTCCGCGGTGACGATGGCGATCCGTGACGGTTCGATGTCGATATGACGAAGCAGCAGGGGCAGGATGCCCTGACCGATGCTGCCGAAGCCCAGAATGACGATTCGGCCGGGATACGTCGTGCGCTGATCAGTCGCCATTCGGTGCTCCGCTCGGTTCGCCGCGATCGGCGGCGGGCCGG
>JACQAI010000441.1 GCA_016195115.1 Pseudomonadota bacterium | reverse complement strand
GCACCGTACCGAGCGTTGGTATCTCGCCATGACTCACCACCGCCGATGAAAATGGGCAAATGCTCTCCAGCCAGGAGGCGAAACCGGCCAGATAGCTGGCCGGCACGTGTTGCACCAGCAGTATAGGCAAAGGGAAAGCCGGTCCCAGCGCGGCCAGGAGTTGCGCCAGCGCGGCCGGCCCCCCAGTCGAGCAGACCGGGTCCGCCGAGGGCCGCGCCCGCGAATGCGGCGGCGCCGAACAGCGCTTGCCGTCTGCTGAATGCCATCGGACCACCCTCCTGCGTCTCACGTCACTTGCGGGGCACTGTGATCCGGCGCCCGCCGGGGTGGCACGCCAAGATTGGTGAGGTTTCGTAAGCGGCGCGCCGTCCGCGCCCCGCGGTGAGCCGCGACTGCCACCGTGCAAGGCAGTCGGGCGAGCAGCCTGCCTGTTTTGCGTTCGGCTCAAGGCTGCCATGCGTCAATGGCGTTGCTGCGATGCAATATCGTCACTGGAAATCAGGTCAATAGGCCTCACCTTTTAACCAACGAAACCACAGGGAGGGTTGTTGGAAAGGATGAGGACCATGAGTGATTTGGTGCACAACGACACGACCCTGCTGGCCGGGCGGCCGGTTCATCGTCCCGTCTTCGCACCTGCGATAGCAGCGCTCTGGCGCTGGGTCAGCGCCCCGGTGCGGGCCTTTTTCGCCCGCGAGCTGGTGCTGCGCGAGCTCGCCATGCTCGGCGACCGCGACTTGCACGACATCGGGCTCAGCCGCTCCGACCTGCCGGCGGTGGTGCGCGGCATGTACCGCCGCGACGGCTTGGCCGCACGCCAGCTCGATCCCGACGCGTAACCGTCCCCGCGGCCATCAAGATGTGCCGTCATGGCCGGCCATGACGGTGCGGATGGCGGGAGCCGCTACTGCGCGGCGAGCGGGGTCGGCGTGCTGCCGGTGAGCGCGCGCAGTTCGGCCTCGTCGAGCGTCTCCTTCTGCAGCAAGAGCGCGGCGCCGCGGTCGAGCAGGTCGCGCTGGCGGCGCAGGATCTCGACCGTACGCTGGAACGCCTGCTCGACCATGTGCTGCACCGCGCGGTCGATCTCGTGCGCGGTGGCGTCGCTGTAGCGCCGCTCGCGGCCGCTCGGAAACATCATGCCGTCGCCGAGGAAGGACGGCCGCTCGGTCTCGTAAGCGACCGGTCCGAGGGTCTCCTCCATGCCATAGCGCATCACCATGTTGCGCGCGATGTCGGTGACCTTGGCGAGATCGTCGGCGGCGCCGGTCGACAGATGGCCGAACACCAGCTGCTCGGCGGCCCGCCCGCCGAGCAGCACGCACATCTTGTTCTCGAGCTCCTCGCGGGTCATCAGGAAGCGGTCCTCGGTCGGGCGCTGGATCGTGTAGCCGAGCGCGCCGACGCCGCGCGGGATGATCGACACCTTGTGCACGGTGTCGGAGCCGGGCAGCGCCAAGGCGGTCAGCGCGTGGCCGAGCTCGTGATGGGCGACGACCTTGCGCTCGAACGGATTGAGCAGCCGGTTCTTCTTCTCGAGCCCGGCGACGATGCGCTCGATTGCGGCGGTGAAGTCGCGCATCTCGACGGCCGAGGCGTTGCGCCGGGTCGCCAGCAGCGCCGCCTCGTTGACCAGGTTGGCGAGATCGGCGCCGGTGAAGCCCGCGGTCAGCGCCGCGATCTGCTCGGGATCGATGTCGGTCGCGAGCTGGGCCTTGCGCAGATGGACCTTGAGGATCTGGATGCGGCCGAGCTTGTCGGGCCGGTCGACCAGCACCTGGCGGTCGAAGCGGCCGGCGCGCAGCAGCGCCGAATCGAGAATCTCCGGTCGGTTCGTCGCGGCGAGCAAAACCACGCCGGCGCTGGCGTCGAAGCCGTCGAGCTCGACCAGCAGCTGGTTCAACGTCTGCTCCTTCTCGTCATGGCCGCCGCCCATCGGATAGGACGCCAGCGCCCGGCCGAGCGCATCGAGCTCGTCGATGAAGATGATCGCCGGCGCCTTCTGGCGCGCCTGCTCGAACAGGTCGTGGACGCGCGCGGCGCCGACGCCGACGAACATCTCGACGAACTCCGAGCCCGAGATCGAGAAGAACGGCACGCCGGCCTCGCCGGCGACGGCGCGCGCCAACAAGGTCTTGCCGGTGCCCGGCGGGCCGACCAGCAGCACGCCCTTGGGCACGCGCGCGCCGAGCCGGCCGTGCTCCTTCGGCTGCTTCAGGAAGGCAACGACCTCCTGGAGCTCCTCCTTGGCTTCATCCACCCCCGCAACGTCTTCGAATGTCGTCTTGGTGTCGGTCTCGACGTAGATCTTGGCCTTGCTGCGGCCGATCTGCATCAGGCCGCCGGCGCCGAAGCCCTGCTTGGCGGCGAAACGGCGAAACACGAACATCCAGACGCCGACGAAGATCAAGGTCGGCACGATCCAGCCGAGCAGGTTGCTGAGCCAAGGGTTCGGCACCACGGCGCCGAACTTGACGCCGTACTTCTCCAGGTCGACCGCGAGCTCGGGCGGCACGCGCGTGGTGATGAATTCGCGCCGGCCGCTCGCCAGCGGCTCCTTGAGCATGCCTTCGATGTAGTTGCCTTGGACCTGGACCTCGTCGACCTTGTTGGCCTTGAGATAGCCGACGAAGTCGCTGTAGCTGATGTGCTCGACCCGCTGATATTGGGTCCAGACGTTCTGCAGCAGCAGGATGCCGAACATCGCGACGATGAAGTACCACGCGTGGTACTTGGTCTGCGGCGGCACCTTCACGGGCATCGGCATGGCGGGTCTCCGACGGCTGCGCGGGGGCCGTCCCGAGGGCTAACGCGCGGCCGGCGGCATCCGGCGCAGCTCTTCTAGTCGGAAAGTTGCACCTTGCGCCGGCGGAATTCCAGGGTCGACCAGCCGTCGCGCCGACGCCGCGCGGACAGCGCCAGGCCCTGGCGGCGGTGCGCCGCGACGACCTGGGCCTCCTGGACGACCAATAGGCCGGACAGGATGGCGACGCCGCCTGGCGCGAGATGGCGCTTGAGCGGCCGCGCGAACTTGACCAGCGGCTGGGCCAGGATGTTCGACACGATGACGTCGTACGGCCGGCCGCTGCGCACCAGCGGCGCGCGGTAGCCGTCGCTGCGCGCGACCTTGACGAAGCGCGCGACGCCGTTCGCCGCGGCGTTGGCGAGCGCCACGCGCACCGACTCGGGGTCGATGTCGGCGGCGCGCACTGGCCGGTGCCACAGCTTGGCGATCGCCAGCGTCAGGATGCCGGAGCCGCAGCCGAGGTCGAGCGGACGTCGGACGCGGCGGCGCTTGGCCAGGCGATCGAGCGCGGCGAGGCAGCCGCGCGTCGTCGCGTGCTCGCCCGAGCCGAACGCGCTGGCGGCATCGAGCGTCAGCGCGATCCGGCCCGCGGGCGGACGCAATTCGTCGTGGTGCGAGCCCAGGATGATGAACCGCCCGATCGACTGGATGGGAAAGTCACGCCGATTCTGCGCCAACCAATCCACCGGCGGCAGCGGCTGGATGTGACAGACCGGGCGCGCGACGCCCGCCGCGG
>JACQAI010000440.1 GCA_016195115.1 Pseudomonadota bacterium | reverse complement strand
GGGCGCCGCGCTGCAGGGCGAAGGCAACGGGCTCGACCGGCTGCCGATCCCGATCTCGACGCCCGGCTTCGACAGCGCGCCGACCTTGACGGCGACCAACGTGATCACGCGCGACCCCGAGACCGGCGTGCAGAACATGGGGACATATCGCGCTGCGCTCAAAGCCCCGGATCGCCTGGTCGTCCGCATGGCGACGCGGGTCGGCGGCGCCGGCGGCTATCAGCACTACCTCAAGCACCAGAAGCGCGGCGACAAGACCATGCCGTGCGCGATCGTGCTCGGCTGCCCACCTTACGTCGCGTTCATGGGGCCGCAGAAGCTGCCGCTCGGGGTCGATGAGTTCACGGTCGCGGGCGGGCTGGCCGGAGAGCCGATCAACGTCGTGCGCGCGCGCACCGTCGATCTCATGGTCCCCGCCGAGGCCGAGCTCGTGATCGAGGGGTTGATCGACACCGAGTATGTCGAGCCCGAGGCGCCGTTCGGCGAGTCGCACGGTCACGTCGCGCTGGAAGAGTTCAACATGCCGATGCAGGTGACCGCGATCACCCATCGGCGCACGCCGATCATCCCGTCCTACATCAGCCAGGTCGCACCCAGCGAGTCGAGCGTGATCAAGCGCGTCGCCTACGAGCCGCTGTTCCTCGCCCATCTGCGCGACGCGCTCGGCATCCGCGGCGTCAAGCGGGTCGGCCTGCACGAGCCGCTGACCGGGTTGCTGCGCGTCACGGTCGTGGTGGTCGAGAAAGGCATGCCGCGCAACGAGGTGTGGCGCGCGCTCTACGGCGCCATGTCGTTCAAGGGCGACTGCGGCAAGATCACGGTCGCGGTCAACGAGGACATCGATCCGGACAACGCCGATGCGCTCTTGTGGGCGATGGCCTATCGCATGAACCCGGTCGAGGATATCCAGACCCTGCCCCATCGCGGCCTCGGCCACGGGCCCAAGCGCGAGCACGACGAGGAGGAAGACTCGACCCTGCTGATGGACGCGACCATGAAGGGCGACATGCCGCCGCTGGCGCTGCCCAAGAAGCCCTACATGGAGCGCGCCAAGGCGATCTGGGACGAGCTCGGCCTGCCGGCGCTGCGGCCGCAGCCGCCGTGGTACGGCTACTCGTTGGGCGACTGGCTGCCGGCGTGGGACGCCGCGGCCGAGCGCGCCGTGCAGGGCCGCTATCTCGACAACGGCCGCATCAGCCAGGAGCGCCGGCGCAAGGGCGTCAAACCCGAGACCAAGTTCCGTCCGGACGATTGACGTGTTGCGTCGCGCTCAGCGGTAGCCCGGATAAGTCCGCGTCGTGGTCGTCGTGGTCGTGGTCTCGCTCGAGCCGTAGCTGTAGGCCGGGCTATAACTGTACGTGTACGCTGGCTCGCCGCGCCACGGCCCCGACGCCGGCCCGCCGAGCGGCCAGGTCGCGACGCCACCCAGCTCCTGATTGCTCCGTGTATCGCCGCACGCCCCGAGCGCGAGCACACCCGCGATCAGCCCACCGGCCAGCAATTTGTTCATCAGCCCCACTCCTTGCGCGAGCCGGCCCCGCGGCAAACCCGCATGGGCGCGGCTCGGTTTTACCGACGAGTCGAGGGAAAACGGGTGGACCACGGGCTTTGTTACGCCGTCCCCTTGCATCGACACGGGAATTGCTCTGAACCTGGGCCGCCGGGACCGGTCCTATCGACCGGGCGAAACTGGCCCTTTCCTGCGGCCACGCTGGCACGCCATGCTGGCGCGCTCAACCCCGACCCCGACCCGGAGTATCCGCGCCGTGCCGACCGTCCGTACCGTGTGCGCCCATGACTGCCCCGACATGTGCTCGCTGCTGGTCGAGGTCGCGGGTGGCCGGGTCGTGAAGGTTGCCGGCGATCCGGGCCAGCCGTTCACCGCGGGATTCGCCTGCGCCAAGGTCAATCACGACGCCGAGCTGGTGAACTCGCCCGACCGCCTGACCACGCCGCTGCGCCGCACCGGCGCCAAGGGCGCGGGAAAATTCGCGCCGATCACCTGGGATCAGGCGCTCGACGAGATCGCCGTGCGCTGGCGCGCCATCATCGCCGAGTCGGGGCCGCTGGCGCTGCTCGGCTACGCCTACAGCGCCCACCAGGGCCTGATGAACCGCGGCCTGGTCAACGGCCTGTTCCACGCGCTCGGCACCAGCCGGCTGCAGGCCGGCACGGTGTGCGACACCTGCTGCGAGACCGCGTGGGACATGACGGTCGGCCCGGTCGGCGGCGCCGATCCCGAGGCGGTCGACCAGGCCGATCTGATCGTCGCGTGGGGCGCCGACCTGGTCGCGACCAACGTGCACTTCTGGGCCAAGGTCGAAGCGGGGCGCAAGCGCGGCCTCCAGTTGATCGTGATCGATCCGCGGCGCAGCCGCACCGCCGAGCGCGCCGACTGGCATCTGCCGATCCGCATCGGCACCGACGCCGCGCTGGCGCTCGGCGTGATGCACTGCCTGGTGCGCGACGGCGCCTGCGACCGCGCCTACCTCGCCGCTCACACGGTCGGCTTCGACACGCTCGAGCGCGACGTGCTGCCGCGCTTCGCGCCCGATCGCGTCGCGGCCATCACGGGTCTCGCGGTCGCCGACGTCGAACGGTTGGCCAAGCTTTACGGCGCCACCAAAAAGTCATTCATCCGCCTGGGCGAGGGCATGACGCGACTGGCGCGCGGCGGCGAAGCGCTGCGCGCGGTCGCCCTGCTGCCCGGGGTCACCGGCGCCTACGGGCAGCGGGGCGGCGGCGCGCTGCTGCTCACCGCGTCGTCGTGCGCGCTCGACTACAACGTGGTGCGCAAGCCGTCGGGGCCAGCCGCAACGCGGCTCGTCAACCACCTGCGTCTCGGCGAGGCGCTGCTGACCATGGGCGGGCCGCCGATCCGCGGCCTGTTCGTCGCCGCGAACAACCCGGCGGTGACCTGTCCGGACGTCGGCAAGGTCCGCCGCGGCCTGGCGCGCGAGGACCTTTTTACGGTGGTGCACGACCCGTTCCTGACCGCGACCGCACGCT
>JACQAI010000439.1 GCA_016195115.1 Pseudomonadota bacterium | reverse complement strand
TGGCGCATCCTGCAGGGCGGCACCGGCGCGCCCGTGATCCCGCTCGCCCAGACCATCCTGCTCGACAGCTTCCCGCGCCGGCAGCACGGCATGATCAACTCGGTCTACGGCATGGCGGTGGTGATCGGCCCGGTGATCGGCCCCGTCCTCGGCGGCACGCTGTCGGACATGTACAGCTGGCGCTGGGCGTTCTACGTGCTGGTGCCGGTCGGGCTCGCCTCGACCATCGGGCTGTGGTTCAGCATGCTGCCCGATCCGCCGCGCCAACGTGCGCGCCTGGACTGGCTGGGCTTCCTCAGCCTGTCGATCGCGATCTCCTGCGTGCAGCTCGTGCTGTCGCGCGGCCAGCGCCTCGACTGGTACGCCTCACCGGAGATCGTGCTCGAGACCCTGGGCGCGGCGTTCGGCTTCTACCTCTTCGTGGCGCACAGCCTGACCGCGCCGGCGCCGTTCCTCAACCTGCGCCTGCTGCTCGATCGCAACTACGCGCTCGGCCTCGTGCTGGTGTGCGTCTACGGCATGCTCAACTTCACGCCGGTCGTGCTGCTGCCGCCGCTGCTGCAGGAGCACGCCGGCTTCCCCGACACCGTCATCGGCGAGATCCTGGGCGGACGCGGCATCGGCGCCACGCTGGGATTCTTCCTGGCGCTGTTCGTCGGCAAGATGGATCCGCGGATCGGCATGTCGATCGGCTTCGTCCTGCAGGCCGTGTCCGGCCTGTGGCTGATGAGCATCGACCTCAACGTCACGATGGAGGTGCTGTTCGTGAACAGCGTGATCCAGGGCGTCGCGATCGGCATCATCTGGGTGCCGATGACCTTGGCGACTTTCTCGACCCTGGAGGCGCGCCATTGGCCGGAGGCGATGGCGATCTACCACCTGCTGCGCAACATCGGCTCGAGCTTCTTCATCGCGCTGTGCGTCACCGAGATCGTGCGCGGCACGGCGCAGAACTACGAGCGGCTCGGCGAGGCGATCTCGCCGTTCAACGAGCGCCTCAACATGCCGTGGGTGATGGGCGGCTGGGGGATCGACACCCTGCCCGGCCTCGCCCGCATGGCCAAGGAGATCAACCGCCAGGCGGCGATGCTCGGCTACCTCAACGCCTTCGCGCTCTACACCGCGACCTCGGCGGCCGCGATGCTGCTCGTGCTGCTGGCGCGGCGGCCAGCCCGCCAGCGTGCCTGAGACGCACGCGGCATTTCCACCCTCACCCTCCCGACGCTGCGCGTCGGGAGGGTGAGGGTGGCGCCGCCGCCCTACTCGACGGTGACGCTCTTCGCCAGGTTGCGCGGCTGGTCGACGTCGGTGCCCTTGGCGACCGCGACGTGGTAGGCGAGCAGCTGCGACGGCACCGTGTAGAGGATCGGGGTCACGAAGGGATCGACCGTCGGCATCTCGATGCAGGACTCGACGCGCGCCTTGAGCCGCGCGCACCCTTGCGCGTCGCTCAGCAGGATGACGCGGCCGCGCCGCGCCGCGACCTCTTCGATGTTCGACGCGGTCTTCTCGAACAGATCGTCCGACGGCGCGACGACGATCACCGGCACGCCGTCGTCGATCAGCGCGATCGGGCCGTGCTTCATCTCGCCGGCGGCGTAGCCCTCGGCGTGGATGTAGGAGATCTCCTTGAGCTTGAGCGCGCCCTCGAGCGCGATCGGGTAGCTCGAGCCGCGCCCCAGGAACAGCACGTCGCGCGCCACGCTCAGCTTGAGCGCCAGCGCCTGGATCGCCTCGTCGTGGCGCAGCACCTCGGCGACCTGCGCCGGCACCTCGGCGATCGCCTGGCACAGCCGCGCCTCGGCGACGCGGTCGATCGCGCCGCGCGCCTTGGCCAACGCAATCGTGACGCACGCCAGCACGGTCAGCTGGGTGGTGAACGCCTTGGTCGAGGCGACGCCGATCTCGGGACCGGCCTGGGTGGTCAGCACGACATCGGCCTCGCGCGCCATCGAGCTGTCGGGCGTGTTGACCAGCACCGCGACCGTGGCGCCCTGGGACTTGGCGTAGCGCTGCGCCGCGATGGTGTCGGCGGTCTCGCCCGACTGCGAGATGAACAGCGCCAGCCCGTCCTTGGGCAGGCCCATGTTGCGGTAACGGAACTCCGACGCGATGTCGACGTCGACCGGCAGCCGCGCGATGCGCTCGATCCAGTAGCGCGCGACCAGCGCGGAATGGAACGAGGTACCGCAGGCCACGATGGTCAGCCGGCTCAGCGCCGCCAGATCGAACGGCATGTCCTTGAGCGTGATCGTGCGCTCGGCCGGATTGAACATCGAGCGCAAGGTGTCGCCGATCACCGCCGGCTGCTCGAAAATCTCCTTCTCCATGAAGTGGCGGAAGTTGCCCTTGCCGGTCATCGCGCCCGACTGCGCGGTGCGCTTGATCGCGCGCGTCACGGGATGGTTGTCGGCGTCGAAGACGCGGGTCTCGCGGGTCGTCACGACCGCCCAGTCGCCGTCCTCGAGATAGCTGATCTGCTGGGTCAGCGGCGCCAAGGCCAGGGCGTCGGAGCCGAGGAACATCTCGCCGTCGCCGTAGCCGACCGCGAGCGGCGGGCCGCGCCGGGCGCCGATCATCAGGTCGGACTCGCCGGCGAAGATCGCAGCCAGCGCGAACGCGCCCTGCAGCCGCGGCAGCGCTTTGGCGAACGCCTGCTCGGGCGTCAGCCCCTGGTCGAGATAGTCGGTGATCAGGTGGACCACCGCCTCGGTGTCGGTGTCGCTCTCGAAGGCGTGGCCGCGTGCGGTCAGCTCGGCCTTGAGCGCGGAGAAGTTCTCGATGATGCCGTTATGCACGACCGCAACGCGTCCGCTCATGTGCGGGTGGGCGTTGCGCTCGACCGGCTGGCCGTGGGTCGCCCAGCGCGTGTGCCCGATGCCGGTCTTGCCGGGCAGCGGATCGCGCTCGAGCAGCGCCGCGAGGTTGGCGAGCTTGCCCTCGGCGCGGCGACGATCCATCCGGCCGTCGACCACGGTGGCAATGCCGGCGGAATCGTAGCCGCGATATTCGAGGCGGCGCAGCCCATCGACCAGGCGCGGCGCGACGTTCGCCTTGCCGATGATGCCGATGATGCCGCACATCGTCCGCCTCCAGAGTCCGCCGCGTCGGCCCACGGCGCATCGGCGGACGAGCTCCTCGACCGGCCGCGATCCTACGCCATTCGCCGAAATTTGCCAGGATCGGCCCCGGATCGGCCTGCCGGCTTGCCGCCATGACGGCCTCTCCGGTTCCGTGATAGACGGTAGGGGCGCAGAGGAGATCGGAGAGTCACGGCGTTGGCGGTTGCCACCCAGGTCGTCGACATCGACGTCAATCCGCTCGACGAACGCCGGCGGCGGCGGCGCGCCTGGCTGCGCATCGGCATCCCGGTCGGCAGCGTCGCCCTGATGATCGCGGCGATCCTGGCGATCGCGCTCTATGCCGACCGCGCCAACCGGGCCGGCATCCTGTCGATGTCGGACGATCTGCTCGCGACGCTCGAAAGCCGCGTCACCATCCAGGTCACGACCTACCTGGCACCCGCGGCGCGCGCGCTGCGCATCGTCGGCGAAATGGTCGAGGTCGCGGGCGACGACCTCACCCCGCTGGTCCAGGCCTACGGCATCGGCGTGCTGCGCGAGATCCCGCAGATCGCGATCGTCAGCCTGGCCGATGCCGACGGCAACTACCTGATGATCCGCCGCGGGCCGGAGGGCGGCATCGAGATCAAGACCATCCGCACCCTGCCCGGCCCGCGGCGCGTCACCTTGATCCGGCGCAACGCCGCCGGCGAGGAGATCGGCCGCACCGACGACCCCACGGACAGCTTCGATCCGCGCACGCGCGGCTGGTACACGGGCGCGGTCAAGGTCGGCGCCGGCGTGTTTTGGACCGATCCCTACATCTTCTTCTCCGACCGGCGTCCCGGCATCACGGTGTCGACGCGCCATCGCGCGACCAACGGCCGCGAGTACGTGCTCGGCCTCGATTTGGCGCTCGATTCCCTGTCGCAATTCCTGGCGTCGCTCGAGATCGGCCGCAACGGCCGCGCGATCATCGTCGACAATGACGGGCTGCTGATCGCGACGGCGAACCCCGACGCGCTGGTCCGCGAGGTCGACGGCAAGCCGGTCAACCAGCACATCGACCAGCTGGACGATCCCGTGCTGGTCCGCGCCTACGACGCGTTTCGCGTCGAGGGCCCGGGACGACGCGTGATCGAGCTGGACGACCGGCGCCACATCGCGCTGGCGACGCCGCTGCCCGGCGCGGCCAGCGACTGGCTGCTCCTCATGGTGGTGCCCGAGGCCGACTTCACCGGCTTCGTCACGGCCAACAGCCGCAACGCGCTGGCGATGTCGCTCGTGATCGTGCTGATCGCCGCGCTGCTCGGCGTCCTGCTGGTGCGTCAGGGCCTGCGCGCCGATCGCGGCGCCCGCCTGCTGCTCGATCGCCAGCGCACGATCCAGCGCCAGAGCGCGGCGTTCGCCAGCCTGGCGGCCGACGCCGAGCTGTTCGATCCGACGCGCGACGCGCCGCCGCGCGCGCTGACCGAGACCCTGGCCGGCGTCGCCGACGCGCGGCGCGCCAGCGTCTGGCGGCTGACCGCCGGCGGCCGCACGTTGCGCTGCGAGGACAGCTTCGACCGCGACTCGGCCGGCCATGTCGCCGGCATGGAGCTGCACCGCGACGAGCTGCCGCAATTCTTTGTCCAACTCGAAACCGGCGCCACGATCGACGTTGCCGATGCGGCGGCCGACCGGCGCACTGCCGAGCTGCACCGTGTCGTCATGAACCCGCTTGGCAGCCGCGCGCTCCTTGCGGTTCCGGTCCGGCGAGGCGAGCAGGTGGTCGGCGCGATCTGGCTCGAGGATGCGCCGCGGCGCGACGCCACCGCGGATTTCGTCACCGCGGTCGCCAACATGGTGGCGCTGCGCATGGCCGAGGCGCCCAGCGCTGCGGCGACGCGGACGGCCGCGCCGGCGCTCGCCGCGACGACCGCGCAGACCGCGCGCAGCTTCGAGGCGGCGCTGCACCGGCGCGGCTTCGACGCGGCGGGCCTGCATGCCGAGGTCTATCCCGACGTCGCCGCCATGGTGCTGCTGTTCACCGATCCCGAGGCGCTGGCGGCGCGCAGCGCCGACGCCGAGCGCTCGCTGTCGGACGAGATCGCCCGCGCGCTCCAGGACGTCGCGGCGCGCTACGACATCCCCTACCTCAAGATCGTCGGCCAGGAGGTCGTCGCCGCGGTCGGCTTCGGCGGCGGCGCGGCCGACGCCGCCTCGGTGGTCGCCGATGCTGCGGTGGCGATGCGCGATCGCTGCATCGCGCTCTACGAGGACATGGACCGGCTGCAGGACGTGCGCATCGGCATCGATTGCGGCATCGCGATCGGCTGTGCCGTCGGCCACGAGCCGCGCGTCTTCAACCTGTGGGGTGAGGCGGTGCGCGCGGCGCATGCCATGGCCGCGTCCGCCCTGCCCGGCACCGTGCAGATCACCCAGGCGGCCTACGAGCGTCTGCGCCACGACTTCCTGTTCCGGCCGCGCGGGCGCTTCTACATGCCCCACATCGGCGAGGTCCAAACCTTCGTGCTGGCGGGCCGGCTATGAGCCCCGTGAGCGGACGCGAACCCGCGAGAGAGATGTTTTTACCGCAGAGGACGCAGAGGGGCGCGGAGGGAGGCGGCGCGAGACGTCAGGCACCCTGCCGCCCCGAACAAGGTCGTCATCCTCGCGCTAGCGCGAGGATGACGAGTTGGGATGATCCCGCTGCGTCCTCCGCGTCCGACGAGCGGACGAGACCATGAGCGACAGCGTTGTCTTCGCCCGCCGCGAACGCCCGCCCGGCGGGGTGCGCCGTGCGCTCGCCCGGCTCGGCCGCGGCGCGCGGCGGCGCGCCGCCTTCGGCCTCATGCTGGCGGCGCTGACTTGGGGCGTGGTCCGCGAGGCGGTGCGGCCGGCGTCGTGGCGCCGCACGGTGCGCGCCGAGTTCGGCCGGGCGCTGCGCCAGGCGGTCGCCGGCGGCGTGTCGCCGACTTTGTTCACCGCCGGGCTGATCGGCGTCGCGATGGTGTCGCAGGCGATCTACTGGTTCGGCGAAGCCGGCCAGGACGCGCTGATCGGCTCGGTGCTCGTCACCGTGCTGATGCGCGAGATCGGGCCGGTGCTGATCGGCCTGATCCTGCTCGGCCGCAGCGGCATGGTGGCGCTGGCCGAGATCGGCGCGCTCAAGCTCGGCGGCGAGGTCCGCGCGCTCGAGGCCCAGGGCGTCGATCCGTTCTTGATCCTGCTGCTGCCGCGCGCCTGTGCCCTGGCGATCGCGGCGTTCACCCTCGGCATCGTGTTCATCGTCACCGCGCTGCTTGCGGGCTTTGCGGTCGGCAGCCTGGTCGGCGCGGTCAAGCTCTCGCTGTGGTCGTTCCTCGATCAGCTCCTGCTCGCCATGCATCCCCCGGATTTCGTCGCCCTGCCCGCCAAGCTGATGCTGATCGGCCTGTTGGTCGCGCTGACCGCCGGCCTGACCGGTCTGACCGCCCAGCCGCGCGACGACG
>JACQAI010000438.1 GCA_016195115.1 Pseudomonadota bacterium | reverse complement strand
GCCGCACGCGCACCAGCGCATCGTCCTCGCCGGCGAGATGGGCGCGCGCGCTCGACCAGCGCCAGTCGCGCGCGCGCCGCGCCAGCCGGGCGCGCACCGGGTTGAGCTCGACATAGCGCGCGCCGGCGAGCAGGTGGGCCTCGTCCATCGGGAACGAGGCAAACCGCCCCTGCCACAGATAGCCGCGCCACCCCTTGCGGAGATTCACATGCCTGGTGTAGCGCCGATGCGCCTCGCCGAGCGCCGCGCGCAGGCCGTCCGCGTCGGACGGCACCAGGATGAGGTGGACGTGGTTGGGCATCAGGCAGTACGCCCACACCGCCACCCCCGCGGCCCGGCAGCCGTCCGCGAGCAGGCTGCGGTAGGTCGCGTAGTCGTCGTCGCCGAAGAAGACCCGCTGGCGCCGGTTGCCCCGCTGGGTCACGTGGTGCGGCACCCCCGGTGCCACGACTCTCGCCAAGCGCGCCATGCGCCCAGGTTACCCGCCGTGGCCGGCTGGGTCAATTTAGTATTGTGTCCCCGGAATTCCCTTCGGTGTCGCGCTCGCGAGGGCTTCGCCCCCTGCCGCGCTTAGCGCTCGTCCTCCTCCTCGATGTTCTCGATCACCTCGGCCATGTCGTCCTCGTCCTCGCCGAGCTCGGAGGCATCCTCGATGGTGTCCTCCTCTTCTTCCTCCTCCTCGCCCTCGGTGGCCTCGGCCGCCGCGGCGCCTTCCTCCTCCTCTTCGGCTTCCTCGGTCTCCTCGGTCTCGACGACCTCGGTCCCGGCCTCCTCGTCGAGGATGACCGGCGCGGTCTCCTTCGGCTCGGCCGCCGGCGCGCGGGCGCGCCGCGACTTCAGGATCGCCTCGGGATCGTATTCCGTGCCGCACTTCGGGCACGTGATCGGATTGCGTCGCAAGTCGTAGAACGGCGCACCGCAGTTGTGGCAGATGCGCTTGACGCCCCATTCCATCTTGACCATGACGCGGCTCTTTCCAGTGCGAGCGGGGTCAATGCCACGGTGGCCGCGAGCTTGTCAAAAGCAAAAATGCGGCCGAAAAGCCGGGCGCGAAGCCCCGCGATGTCAACGGCGTACGACGGTCGAAATCCCCCGTATCACACGCGCGGCCCCTGGGCTAGAGCGGCCAGGGGCAGCCGGCTCAGCGGGCCGGGCAGCGAGGCAGCTCGGCGAACGCCAAAGAGACGGCGCGGCTGGTCCCGGAAGCCGCGCTAGGGTTTTGATGGCGCTCGCGGGGGCTGCGCGCTCTGCCGCGCGCGGCGGGCGAGCTGTGGCGCCGTGTCGCTGATCAGGGCGATTAGCGCCCGCGCGGCGGGGTTGAGATAGCCCTTGCGGCGGTGGACGAGGGCGACCGGCACCGACGCGCGCAGGCCGGGCACGTCGAGCTCCTTCAGGGTGCCGAGCTTGAGCTCGTCGCGCACGCTGCTCGCCGGCACCAGCGCGATGCCGAAGCCGGCCTCGACCATGCGCTTCTGCGCCGTCAGGCTGTCGATCACGGTGATCCGCGCCTCGTCGAGCCCGGCTGCGACGAGCTGGCGCTCCAGGATCTTGCCCAGCGACTCGCGTCCGCCGGTCGCCGGAAACGCCACCCAGCGCTCGCCCTGGACCTGCTGGCGCTTCAGGCGCTTGCCCGCGGCCGGGTGATCCGGCGAGCCGATCACCAGCAGGCGTTCCTCGCCGACCAAGCGCGAGCTGAGCTCGGCGCGCGGGTCGTCGAAGTAGCGCAAGCCCAGCGTGACCTCGCCGCGCCGCACCAGGTCGCTGACCTCCTGGCTGCTCGCGGTGCGCAGGTCGAGATCGACCGATTTGGAGCGCTGGGCGAACTTGCGCAGGACCTCGACGATGCGGGTGTCCGCGAGCGTGCCGACCAGCGCCAGCGATACCGCGCCGGCCTTGTCGCTGATCGTCGCGTGCACCGCCTGGCGGCCGTCCTCGACGGCGGCGAGGATCGCCTCGGCGAACGGCAGGAAGGCGCGCCCGGCCTCGGTCAGGGCGACGCGGCCGCGCACGCGCTCGAGCAGCGGCGCGCCGAGCTCCCGCTCGAACAGGCTGATGCGCCGGCTGACCGCCGGCTGCGAGCGGTGCAGCTGGCCGGCGGCGCGCGTGAAGCCGCCGAGCTGCACGATCGAGACGAAGGCGCGAATCCCGTCGATATCCATGGTCATCCAGAAAGCGGATGCTCAATACGAAGATTATGCATTAGACATATACGCGCCGCTACGCGAATTTGACCCACGATCGGATTTTCGGGCGAGGGGCGACGACATGAATCTCGACGGCGCAATTCGATATTGGCTATAAGCCGCCCCGTGTCTGCCCCGCTAAAATCGTCGAAGGCGTCGCCGCTCACCGGCGAGATTCGCGTCCCGGGCGACAAGTCGATCTCGCATCGCGCCTTGATGTTCGGCGGGCTGGCGGTCGGCGAGACCCGCATCGCCGGGCTGCTCGAGGGCGAGGACGTGCTGGCGACCGCGGCGGCGCTGCGCGCGTTCGGCTGCGCGGTCGCCCACGACGCCGATGGCGCCTGGCGCGTGCGCGGCCGCGGTGTCGGCGGCCTCGCCGAGCCGTCCGAGCTGCTCGACCTCGGCAACTCGGGCACCGCGATGCGGCTGTTCATGGGCATCGCCGCGGCGCATCCGTTCACCAGCTTCTTCACCGGCGACGCCTCGCTGCGCGCGCGCCCGATGGCGCGCGTCGCCACGCCGCTGTCGAGCATGGGCGCGCGGTTCGTTTCTCGGTCCAACTGGCGGCTGCCGCTGGCGGTGATCGGCAGCGCCGACCTGATGCCGATCGAGTACACGCTGCCGGTCGCCTCGGCGCAGGTGAAGTCGGCGATCCTGCTCGCCGGGTTGCACGCGCCGGGCGAGACCACGGTGATCGAGCCGCAGCCGACGCGCGACCACACCGAGCTGATGCTGCGCCATTTCGGCGCCGAGGTGCGCGTCGAGGACATCGGCGGCGCCCGCCGCGTCACCGTCGTCGGCGAGCGCGAGCTCGCCGCCGCCGACATCGTGGTGCCCGGCGATCCGTCCTCGGCGGCGTTCGCGCTGGTCGCCGCCGCGATCGTGCCCGGCTCGAGCCTGATCTGCCCGGGCGTCGGCCTCAACCCGCTGCGCGCCGGGCTGATTGATACGCTCCTTGAAATGGGCGCCGATATCACGGTGGCCAACCGCCGCGTCGCGGGCGGCGAGCCGGTCGGCGATCTGACCGTGCGCCACGGCCCGCTCACCGGCGTGGTCGTGCCGGCCGAGCGCGCGCCACGCATGATCGACGAGTATCCGGTGCTCGCGGTCGCCGCGGCGCACGCGCGCGGCGCCACCGTGATGCACGGCCTGGGCGAGCTCAGGGTCAAGGAGAGCGACCGGCTGAGCGCGATCGTCGACGGCATGCGCGCCGCCGGCGCCACGGTCGCGGTCGAGGGCGACCGCCTGACGGTCGAGGGCAGGGGCGCGCCGCTCGCCGGTGGTGCGGCGATCGCGACCAACCTCGACCATCGCATCGCCATGGCCTTCCTGGTGCTCGGCGCGGCGACCGAGCGACCGATGCAGATCGACGACGGCCGGCCGATCGACACCAGCTTCCCGGGCTTCGCGGCGCTGATGAACGCCGTCGGCCTCAGGATCGAGCGCGCGTGAGCCGGAGGCTGTCGTGCCGGTGATCGCGGTCGACGGCCCGGCCGCCTCGGGCAAGGGCACGCTCGCCCGGCGCTTGGCCGAGCATTTCGGTTTCCACTGGCTCGACACCGGGCTGCTCTATCGCGCGGTCGCGGCGCGGGTGCCGGACGGCGCACCCGACCAGGCGATCGCGGTGGCGCGGACGTTCGATGCCGCGTGGCTTGCCGACGCGGCGCTGCGCGGCGAAGCCAGCGGCCGGCGCGCCTCCCAGGTCTCGGCGATTCCCGAGGTGCGCGCGGCGTTGCTCGCCTACCAGCGCGACTTTGCGCGCCAGGCGCCGGGTGCGGTGCTCGACGGCCGCGACATCGGCACGGTCGTCTGCCCCGACGCCGACGCCAAGCTGTTCGTCACCGCCAAGGTCGAGGTCCGGGCGGCTAGACGCTTGAAAGAGTTGCGGGATGCGGGGACTCAAACTATATATGCCGCCGTTCTGCAGGATTTGATCGAGCGCGACCGCCGCGATACCGAACGCGCGGCCGCTCCGTTGAAGGCAGCCGCCGACGCGTTGATGCTCGATACCTCGGGCCTCGACGCCGACCAGGCCTTCGCCGCCGCACTCGCTCTGATCGGCCCTCAGATGATCTAGTAGCCCGACCCGCGACACCCCCAAAGCGTTGTGGTGTTCGGTCGCTGGATCCCGACGGTGCCGGCCCCCGACCTTCTCTGGGCCGGTTTGGTGCAACTCTAGACCCTGCTCGCGGCCGTGTGGTCCGGCGCCGCCAGCATGGGGATTGGGCCGCGGCTCGCCGCCGCGGGTTGGTCCGCAAGGGCAATCGGGACAGGAGATGCAATGGCTAAAGCGACCGCTCAGTCCATGATTTTGGACGCCCCGCACACCGAAAATTTCGCCGCGCTGCTCGACGAGAGCCTGGGCGCCGGCGACCGGTTGGAAGGCACCGTCGTCAAGGGCACCGTGGTGTCGGTCGACGGCGATTTCGCGCTGATCGATGTCGGTTTGAAGTCGGAAGGTCGCGTGCCGTTGCGCGAATTCTCTGTCGCGGGCCAAGGGCCCGAGATCAAGGTCGGCGACCTCGTCGAGGTCTTCCTCGAGCGTATGGAAGACAAGAACGGCGAGGCCCAGCTCAGCCGCGAGAAAGCGCGCCGCGAGGAGGCCTGGAATGTGCTCGAGAAAGCCTTCCAGGACAGCCTGCGGGTCACCGGCGTGATCTTCGGCCGGGTCAAGGGCGGCTTCACGGTCGATCTGTCGGGCGCGGTCGCGTTCCTGCCCGGCAGCCAGGTCGACATCCGGCCGGTGCGCGACATCGGCCCGCTGCTCGGCACCCAGCAGCCGTTCCAGATCCTCAAGATGGATCGCCGCCGCGGCAACATCGTGGTGTCGCGCCGCGCCGTGCTCGAGGAGAGCCGCGCCGAGCAGCGCTCCGAGCTGGTCGCCTCGCTCAAGGAAGGCCAGGTGCTCCAGGGCGTGGTCAAGAACATCACCGACTACGGCGCGTTCGTCGATCTCGGCGGCGTCGACGGCCTGCTGCACGTCACCGACATCGCGTGGCGGCGCATCAACCATCCGTCGGAGGCGCTGACCATCGGCCAGAACGTCACCGTGCAGGTCATCCGCTTCAACCCGGAGACCCAGCGCATCAGCCTCGGCATGAAGCAGCTCGAGACCGATCCGTGGGAAGGCGCCGGCGGCAAATATCCGATCGGCGGGACCTTCACCGGCCGCGTCACCAACATCACCGAATATGGCGCCTTCGTGGAGCTGGAGCCGGGCATCGAAGGCCTGGT
>JACQAI010000473.1 GCA_016195115.1 Pseudomonadota bacterium | reverse complement strand
TGTCCCTGATTTCCTGTCTCACGACAGGGGTGCAGTCCAGTATTGTGTCCCCGAAACTTCCGGTGGATTGAGTATGATGTCCGCGGAATTCCGGCGGCGCAGCTGCCTCCTGCGTCACAGTTCCGTGGACACAATACTTATCTCTTCGAGCCGGACGACGGCCGGCAGATCTCGGCGATCGCGCTGCGCGAGTAGGGCGCGGGCTTTCGGGTGGCCGACGAACCCCGCCTGTTATACTGTAACGCCTGACAAGACCGAGCGCCCGCGGGCCAAGGGAACATCCCGGACCATGGTGAGGGGCCACAACAGGGCACGGCAGGGGCGCGGCGGCACGGCCCGCGCGCTGGGCGTGGTGCTGGCCGCGCTCGCGCTGGCGCTGCAAGCGATCCTACCGCTGGCCGATGCGAGCTGGCACGCCAGGCAGGGCGCCACGCGCGGCGGCCCGATCCTGGCGATGCAGCCCGGCGCCACGGCCAGCCCGCTCAAGCACCCGGCGCAACCCGCCTCGGCCGACGCGGTCTGCCAACTGTGCATCGGCTTGCAGGCGGCGAGCGGTCCAGTGCCGACCGGCGTCGGCGTGGTCGTCGTACCGATCGCCTATCGTCGCGCCGCGCCCCAGCACGTCACGCACCGCCTGCCATCGGCGCAGCCCGCCTTCGTCCCACAACCGCGCGCACCGCCCCTCCAAGTCTGACGACCGCTGCGCCGACCCGCTGTCCGTGGCGGGTCGGCTTCTTCGTGTCCTCGGAACTTGGAGTTCGCCATGATCATCCTGCCATTTGGGCTGCGCCCGCGCCGCACGCCGACCCTGCGTCTGTCCCTGACGCTTCCCGCCATCATCGCGCTCGGCGGCGCGGCGGCGCCGGTGGCGCTGGCGCAGAACGCCGATCTGCAAAACCTGCGCCGTGAAGTGACCGAGATGCGCCAGCGCTACGACGATCAATATCAGGCGCTGAAGCGCGACTACGAAGCCCGCCTGGGCGAACTCGAGCGGCGCTTGGCGACCACCGAGAAAACTGCCGGCGACGCCGCGCGCGCGACGAGCGCGCCGGCGGCGAGCCCGATCGCGGCGCCCGCGGCGCCGAGCGCCGGTGCCGGCAGTCCGACGCAGAGCGCCAGCGCCTTCAATCCGGCGATCGGCGTCATCCTCGACGGCACGTGGGCGCATTACGGTCGCGCGCGCGAGACCTTCAGCGCACCCGGCTTCGCGGTCGGCAGCGACGCCGGTCCGCCGCGGCGCGGCTTCGGCGTCAACGAGTCGGAGGTCAATCTCAGCGCCAACGTCGACCAGGCGGCGTACGGCAACCTGACCTTCGCGCTGCATCCCGACGACACCGCGTCGGTCGAGGAGGGCTACATCCAGACCACCAGCCTGCCCTACGGCTTCACGGTCAAGGGCGGCCGCTTCTTCTCGGGCATCGGCTACATGAACGAGCAGCACGCCCACGTCTGGGACTTCGTCGACGCCTCGCTGCCCTACAAGACCTTCCTCAACAACCAGCTCGGCGACGACGGCATCCAGATCCGCTGGGTAGCGCCGACGCCGCTGTTCCTCGAGCTCGGCGCCGAGGGGCTGCGTGGCGACCGCTTCCCGGCGACCGGCGCCGCCAACGCCGGGGTCGGCCAGTATGCCGGTTTCGTCCATGTCGGCGACGACATCAACGACAGCAGCTCCTATCGGTTCGGCTTCTCCTATCTGCGCTCGGAGGCGCGCGACCGCATGACCGGCGCCGGCGACCTGTTCAACGGCACGAGCGGCCTCAAGATCATCGACGCGGTCTACAAGTGGGCGCCCGACGGCAATCCGACCCGGCGCAATTTGAAGCTGCAGGGCGAGTTCATGTGGCGCGACGAGAGCGGCCTGTTCAACGGCGCGCCGTACCGGGGCACGGCCTACGGGCTCTACGGCCAAGCGGTCTATCAATTCATGCCGCGCTGGCGCGTCGGCTACCGCTACGATCAGGTCAAGGCGCTGTCGATCAGCTCGGGCCTGTTCGGCACGACGGTCGATTCCGGCGGCATCACGTCGTTCCGCAACAGCCTGATGGCCGACTACTCGACCAGCGAGTTCGGCCGCTATCGTCTCAACCTGATCCGCGACGACAGCCTGCGCCGGACCGACAACCAGGTGATCCTGCAGTACACCGTGAGCCTCGGCTCGCATGGCGCGCACCAGTTCTGAGGGCGAGGCGAGACATGACCAGGATCGATCGCATCATCGCCGCATTCGCGGCCGTCGTAGCGCTGACCGTCGCCGCGCCCGCCGCCGCCGCGCTGGCGGTGTTCGCCTGCGAGCCCGAGTGGGCGGCACTGGCGAGCGAGCTCGGCGGCGACAAAGTCGACGTATTCACCGCGACCAAGGGGCTGCAGGACCCGCACCAGATCCAGGCCCGGCCGGCGCTGATCGCCCGCGTGCGCAGCGCCGACCTGCTGATCTGCACCGGCGCCGAACTCGAGATCGGCTGGTTGCCGGTGTTGTTGCGCCAGGCCGGCAACGGCGCCGTGCAGCCCGGGCGGCCCGGCTTCCTGGCCGCCGCCGAGCTGATCCGCCTCAAGGAGGTGCCGATCCGGCTCGATCGCAGCGAGGGCGACGTCCATCCCGCGGGCAATCCGCACATCCAGACCGATCCACGCAACCTCACGGTGGTCGCCCAAGCGCTGAGCCAGCGCCTGATCGA
>JACQAI010000472.1 GCA_016195115.1 Pseudomonadota bacterium | reverse complement strand
GGAGGGGAGATGAACGAACCGTTGTGCGCCACCCCTCACCGCCCTGCCATCCCCACATCCCCCAATTGGATGCCGGGGCTGCGCCCCGGCGTAGGAGGTTGCGTTCGCTGCCCCTGCGTCCTCTGCGCATCCTCCGCGTCCTCTGCGTTAAAATCTTTCTATCGGATTCCCCTGGCACCATGGTTGCAGCAGGAAGGCCCAGCAGGGTAAAGGCTCTCCCCATGGTGCGTTTCGAAGCCGCGTTGCCCGACGTGGCCGCCACCGCGGCGCTGGCCGGGCAGGTCGCCCCGCTGGCGCGGCGCGGCGACGTCGTCGCGCTGTCGGGCGCGCTCGGCAGCGGCAAGACGACCTTCGCGCGCGCCTTCGTGGCGGCGCGCGCCGGCCGTGCCCTCGAGGTGCCGAGCCCGACCTTCACCCTGGTGCAGACCTACGAGTTGTCTGACTGTACGATCTTTCATTTCGACCTCTACCGGCTCGAGCGCGCCGACGACGCCATCGAGCTCGGCATCGACGAGGCGTTCGCCGACGGCATCAGCCTGATCGAATGGCCCGAGCGCCTGGGTGGCCTGCTGCCAGCGCAGCGCCTCGACGTGCGCCTGACGATCGACGGCGCCGGGCGGCGCGCCCTGCTCGTCGACGCCAACGGCTGGGCCGAGCGGCTGGCCAGCCTGGTACGGCTCTGGCATGAACACTGATCGCGCCGCGGCGCTGGCCGCCTTTCTCGAGCGCGCCGGCTGGGGCGCGGCCATGCGGGCGCCGCTGCCCGGCGATGCGTCGTTCCGCCGCTACGTGCGGCTGACGCGCGGCGGCGACAGCGCGATGCTGATGGACGCGCCGCCGCCGCAGGAGGACGTACGGCCCTATCTCGCAATCGCGCGGCTGCTGCTCGACCTCGGCTACAGCGCGCCCGCCATCCTCGCCGAGGACGCCGGCCACGGCTTTCTGCTGATCGAGGATTTCGGCGACCGCACCTACACGCGCGCGTTCGCCGAAGGTGTCGCCGAGGCGCCGCTCTACGAGGGCGCGGTCGACCTGCTGATCGATCTGCACCGCCAGAACCTCGGCAACCGCCTCGCCGACGTGCCACCCTACGACGACGCCCTGCTCAGCCGCGAGCTCGGGCTGTTCCCCGAATGGTGGGCGTGCCGCCAGCTGGCACACGGCGACGCGTTCGCCGCCGAGTATCACGGCCACTGGGCCGCGTTGCTCGGCAAGGTCCGTGCGGTGCCCGAGACCCTGGTGCTGCGCGACTATCACGTCGACAACCTGATGGTGCTCGACCGCCCGAACATCCGAAGGATCGGGTTGCTCGACTTCCAGGACGCAGTACGTGGGCCGGTCGCCTACGACCTGGTGTCGCTGGTCCACGACGCGCGGCGCGACGTGCCGCCGGCGCTCGCCCGGCGCATGATCGCGCGCTACCATGCGGCGTTTCCGGCGCTCGATCGGGCGGCGTTCGATGCGGCGTGTTCTATCTTAAGCGCGCAGCGCAACCTCAAGATCATCGGCATCTTCACACGGCTGGCGGCGCGCGACGGCAAGCCCGGCTATCTCGGCCACATCCCGCGGGTGTGGCGGCTGCTCGAGAACGACCTCGCCCATCCGGCGTTGGCGGGGTTCCGCGCCTGGCTCGACGACCGCGTCCCGGCGACGGCGCGCGGCGCGCCGGTGATCGCCGCGCGCGCGACCGCCTCGGCATGACGATCCGCCGCGCCATGGTGCTGGCGGCGGGCTTGGGCCAGCGCCTGCGCCCGCTCACCGCGACGCGGCCGAAGCCGCTGATCGAGGTCTCGGGGCGCGCGCTGATCGACTACACGCTCGATCACCTGGCCGCCGCCGGGGTCGAGACCGCGGTCGTCAACGTGCACTGGCTGGGTGATCAGATCGTCCGCCATCTCGCCGGCCGGACGCGGCCGCGCGTCGTGATCTCGCGCGAAAGCGAGCCGCTCGAGACCGGCGGCGGCGTCGTCAAGGCGCTGCCCGAGCTCGGCGACGCGCCGTTCTTCGTGGTCAACAGCGACGCGCTGTGGCTCAACGGCACCGTGCCGGCGCTCGCGCGCCTGCAGCGCGCCTGGCACGGCGACGCCATGGACGCGCTGCTGCTGCTCCACCGCACCGTGGCGGCGGTCGGCTATGACGGCACCGGCGACTATTTCGCCGATCCGCTCGGCAAGCTGACGCGGCGCAAGCCCGGCGAGGTCGCGCCCCACGTCTATGCCGGCGTCCACGTGCTGCACCCGCGCCTGCTGCGCGGCGCGCCCGAGGGCGCGTTCTCCCTCAACCCCGTGTGGGATCGCGCCCAGGAGGCCGGCCGGCTGTACGGCATCGCGCACGACGGGCTGTGGTTCCACGTCGGCACGCCGGGCGAGCTTGCCGAGGTGCAGCGCCATCTCGACGAGCTGCGCCTGATCGTGCCCGAAACGACGGAGTGAGAGGCCGCCACGGGCAAGCTGTTCTCCATCCCGCCGGGCGTGCCGTTCGTCGACGCGCTGGCGCTCACCTTGCTCGACGGGAGTCTGTTCGCTCGCGCGGCTGCCGCACCGCCAACCCAGCCGCGCGAGCAGGGTTGGTGTGGCGGCTGCGAGCGCGGCGACCAAGACTCCGATCCGCTGGCGCTCACCCGTACCACCGTCCTGTTGCCGACCCGCCGCGCCTGCCGGGCGCTGCGCGACGCCTTCCTGCGCGCCGGCGACGGCGCCGCGCTGCTGCTCCCCAGGTTGATGCCGCTCGGCGACGTCGACATCGACGAGATCGAGCTGCGCAGCGACGAGCCGACCGACGAGACCTTCGCGGGTGACGCCGCGCTGCCGCCGGCCCTGCCGGGGGTGCGGCGCCAGCTGCTGCTGGCGCGCCTGATCTTCGCCGACGGGCTGGCCGACGATGCCGATCAGGCGGCGCAGCTCGCGCGAGAGTTGGCGCGGCTGCTCGACCAGGTCGCGACCGAGCGCCTCGATTTCGCCAGGCTGCATGATCTGGTGCCGGAGGAATACGCCGCCCATTGGCAGAAGACCTTGGCCTTCCTCGCCATCCTGACCGACCGCTGGCCGGCGGTGCTGCGCCAGGAAGGCGCGCTCGACGCCGCGGCGCGCCGCGATGCCGTGCTGGCCGCTCAAGCCGAGCTGTGGCGCAACGCGCCGCCGCACGATCCGGTGATCGCCGCCGGCTCGACCGGCAGCATTCCGGCGACCGCGGATTTGATGGCCGTCATTCTCGGCTTGCCCGCGGGCGCGATCGTGCTGCCGGGCCTCGACCACACCATGAGCGACGACGCCTGGGCCGCGCTCGATCCCGGCCATCCGCAATTCGGCCTGAAGCTGCTGCTCGAGCGCCTGGGTACGGCGCGCGACGCCGTCGCGCTGTGGCCGACGCGCGCGGCGGGCTCGAGCGAACCCGCGCGCGCGGCGTGGCTGAGCGTCGCCATGCTGCCGGCTGCGTCGTCGGATGACTGGCGGCGCCCGGAGACCTTGCCGGAGGCGCCGTTGACCGGCGTCACGCGCATCGAATGCGCCAACCCGCACGAGGAGGCCGGCGTGATCGCGCTGGCACTGCGCGAGACCCTGGAGCGCGCGGGCGAGACCGCCGCGCTGGTGACGCCCGACCGCGGCCTGGCGCGCCGGGTCGCCGCCGAGCTCGGGCGCTTCGAGATTGCGATCGACGACTCGGCCGGTCAACCGCTGGACCAGTCGCCGCCCGGCGTGTTCCTGCGCCTGCTCGCGGCCGCCGCCGCCGCGACCGATGCGCCGGTGCCGCTGCTGGCGCTGCTCAAGCACCCGCTGGCCGCGGCGGGGCGCCCGCCGGGCGCGTTCCGCCATCGCGTGCGCCAGCTGGAGTATGCGGTGCTGCGCGGCCCGCGCCCGGGCCTGACGCTCGCGGCGTTGGCCAAGGCGATCGGCGACGATCGGGAGATGAATGCCGAGCGGCGCGATACGCTCGCGCGCTTCGTCGCGCGTGTGGCCGAGCGGATCGAGCCGCTGCGCGCGCTGCTCGAGCGCGAGACCGTGAGCTTGGTCGAGCTGGTGCGCAGCCATGTCGCGGTCGCCGAAGCGCTCGCCGCGAGCGACGACGACGCCGGCGCGCAACGGCTGTGGTCGGGCGATGCCGGCGAAGCCTGCGCGACCTGGATCGCCGAGCTGTCGGACGGCGCCGGCGTCTTCCCACCCGTCAAGGGCGCGCGCTATCCGGCGCTGTTCGACGCTCTGATCCAGGGCCAGGTCGTGCGCCCGCGCTACGGCCGCCACCCGCGGCTGCAGATCCTCGGACCGCTGGAAGCGCGTCTGCAGCACGCCGACCGCGTCATCCTCGGCGGGCTCAACGAAGGCACCTGGCCGGCCGAGCCGCCGGTCGACGCCTGGCTGAGCCGGCCGATGCGCGAAGCCTTCGGCCTGCCCGCGCCGGAGCGCCGCATCGGCCTGGCCGCGCACGATTTCGCGCAGGCCTTCTGCGCGCGCGAGATCGTCATCACGCGCGCCGTCAAGGTCGACGGCACGCCGACCGTGGCATCGCGCTGGCTGCAGCGCCTCGACACGGTGCTGCAGGCCGGCGACAAAACGGATGCGCTCGCCGGCGACGCGCCGTGGCTCGCCTGGCATCGCGGCTACAGCGCACCGTTGACCGCGCGACCGTGGCCGGCGCCGGAGCCGCGGCCGCCGCTCGCCGCCCGGCCGCGCAAGCTGTCGGTCACCGCGATCGAGCGCTGGATGCGCGACCCCTACGAGATCTACGCCCGCCACGTGCTCGACCTGACGCGGCTCGACCCGCTCGACGCCGATCCCGGCGCCGCCGACCGCGGCCTGTTCATCCACAAGGCGCTCGATGCGTTCGCGCGCGCCTATCCCGACGTGCTGCCGGCCGACGGCGTCGATCGCCTGCTCGAAATCGGCCGTGAGACCTTCGGCAGCAGCCTCGACCGGCCGGCGGTGTGGGCGTTCTGGTGGCCGCGCTTCGAGCGCATCGCGAGCTGGTTCGTCGCCAGCGAGGCGGCGCGCCGTCCGACGCTCGAGCGGTTCGTCACCGAATGTCGCGGCGAGTTCGCGATCGAGGCGCCGGGTGGCGTCTTCACCTTGACGGCGCGGGCCGACCGCATCGAGCGCCGGCGCGACGGCGAGTTGACCATCATCGACTACAAGACCGGCCAGCCGCCGACCTGGCCCGACGTCGCCAGCGGCCTGTCGCCGCAGCTGCCGCTCGAAGCCGTGATCGCGCGCGCCGGCGGCTTCGCCGACCTGGCCGCCGCGCCGATCGCCGCGCTGGTCTACTGGCGGCTGTCGGGCGGCGATCCGCCGGGCGAGATCAAACCGCTGGACGAGGGCCGGATCGACAGCGCGATCGAAGCGGCGGCGCGCGGCGTCGCAGCATTGATCGCGCGCTTCGACGATCCGGCGACCGGCTATCCCTCGATGCCGCGACCCGACAAGGCGCCGAAATTCTCGGACTACATGCACCTCGCACGGGTCCGCGAGTGGTCGGGTGGCGAGGAGCCGGAATGAGCCCGCCGCGCACGATCGACGACGCGACCGAGCGCCAGCAGCGCGCCACCGCTCCGATGCACAGCGTGTGGGTGAGCGCGTCGGCCGGCACCGGCAAGACCAAGGTGCTGACCGATCGCGTGCTCAGCCTGCTGCTCCAGGGCACACCGCCGAACCGCCTGTTGTGCCTGACCTTCACCAAGGCGGCGGCCGCCGAGATGATGACCCGCGTGGTCCGGCGGCTGAGCGACTGGGCGACCGTGACCGACGAGCGCCTGCGCCGCGATCTCGCGGAGCTCAGCGGCCGCGAGCCGGAAGCCCACGAGATGGTCCGGGCCCGTCAGCTGTTCGCCACCGTGCTCGACGCGCCGGGCGGCCTCAAGATCCAGACCATCCACGCGTTCTGCCAGTCGCTGCTGGCGCGATTTCCCCTCGAGGCCGAGATCGCGCCGCATTTCGCGGTGATGGACGAGGCGACCGCCGAGGAGCTGCGGCGCGAGGCGCGCGAAACCGTGCTGGCGCAGACCCGCTCGCACGATCTCGGCGGCCTGAAGGATCCAGCCTTGTCGGCGGCGCTCGCCACGGTGACGGACCACGTCCAGGAGAAGGAGTTCGGCGAGCTGCTCGCCCAGCTGACCAGCGAGCGCGGCCGCATCGGCCGGCTGATCGGGATGCACCGCGGCGTCGAGCGCCTGATCGCCGCGATCGCCGTGCGCATCGGCATGCCGCCCGACGTCACGCCCGACGTCGTGCGCGACGAGTTGGCGACCCCCGATGCGACCGTCGCGGCCGATCTGCGGCGCGCCGCCGAGGCGCTGTCGCACGGCAGGCCCACGGATCGCGAGCGCGGCATCGCGATCGCGCGCTTCGTCGAACGCCGGGGTGGGCGCGACGAGGCCTATGCCGCGCACCGCGCGGCGTTCCTGACCAAGGAGGGCGGGGTCCGCAAGTCCCTCGTGACCAAAGATTGCCTGGCGGCCGCGCCGTTCCTGCGCGACATCCTCGACGCCGAGGCGGCGCGCCTGATGCGCCTGGAGGAGCGCCTGCGCAGCGCCGTCATCCTGGCGTCGACGGCGGCCCTGCTGCGGCTCGGCGCGGCGCTGCTCGACGCCTACGAGGCGGCCAAGCGCCGCCGCGTCGCGCTCGACTACGATGATCTGATCCTCAAGACGCGTGACCTGCTGCGCAGCGAAGGCGGCTCTTCCTGGGTGCTTTACAAATTAGACGGCGGCCTCGACCACATCCTGATCGACGAGGCGCAGGACACCAACCCCGAGCAGTGGGAGGTCGTGCAGGCGCTGGCCGAGGAGTTCTTCGCCGGCGAGGGCGTCGCGGCGCGGCCGCGCACGATCTTCGCGGTCGGCGACGCCAAGCAGTCGATCTTCAGCTTCCAGCGCGCCGACCCCCTGGCGTTCGAGCGCATGCGCGCGCATTTCCGGCAGCGCGTCTCCGAAGCGCGCCAGGAATGGCTCGAGATTCCGCTCGAAAAATCGTTCCGCTCGACCAGCGCCGTGCTCGAGGCGGTCGATGCGGTGTTCGCCGAGCCGGCGGCGCGCGACGGCGTGGTCGGCGACACGCGGTTGAGCCACGAGGTCTCGCGCCTCGGTCACGCCGGCGTGGTCGAGCTGTGGCCGCTCGGTCCGCTGCCGCCGGCGAGCCAGGCCGGCGACTGGCAGCCGCCGCTGATCCGCGAGACGCGCTATGCGCCGCTGGTCCAGGCGGCGCGCCTGGTCGCCGCGCACATCCAGGATCTGTGCGGCACGACCCTTGAATCGCGTGGCCGCAAGATCAGCCCGGGCGATTTCCTCGTGCTGGTGCGGCGGCGCACTGGCTTCGTCGAGGAGCTGGTGCGCGCGCTCAAGGAGCGCCGGATCGCGGTCGCCGGCGTCGACCGCATGGTGCTGACCGACCAGCTCGCGGTCATGGACCTGATTGCGCTCGGCCGCTTCCTCCTGCTGCCCGGCGACGATCTGACCTTGGCCTGCGTGCTAAAAAGCCCGCTGATCGGGCTCGACGAGGCGGCGCTGTTCGGACTGGCATACGATCGCCGGCCGCTCAGCCTGTGGACGGCGTTGCAGCGTCGCGCCGAGGACGATGCGCGCTACGGCGCGGCCCGCGACTATCTCGCCGGTCTGCTCGCGGCAGCCGACTTTACCCCGCCGTTCGAGCTGTTCTCGCGCGTGCTGGCGCGCGACGGCGGGCGCGCCAAGCTGCTCGCCCGCCTGGGCGAGGAGGCCAACGACCCGATCGACGAGTTCCTCGCCCAATGCCTGGTCTACGAGCGCGACCACGTGCCGTCGCTCGAGGGTTTCTTGCACTGGCTCGAGCATGGCGGACTCCAGATCAAGCGCGACAGTGACGTCGGTGCGCGCGACGAGGTCCGCATCATGACGGTGCACGGCGCCAAGGGGCTGCAGGCGCCGATCGTGATCCTCGCCGACACCATGCAGAAACCGGTCGAGCATGACCGGCTGCTGTGGCCCGACGACGGCTGGGGGCCGATCTGGGTGCCGCGGGTGAACCACGCCGACGCCACGGCGGCGCGCTTGCGACGAACGCCCGAGGTCGCGCGCGACCGCGAATACCGCCGCCTGCTCTACGTCGCGATGACGCGCGCCGAGGATCGCCTCTACGTCGTCGGCTGGCCGTCGCGCAAGGCCGAGCCGGCCGACTGCTGGTATCGGCTGGTCGAAGCCGGGCTGCGCGTGGCAAGCGGCACCGAGCGGGTCGCCTTCGACTTCGGCCGCCTCGGGTTCACCGACTGGCGCGGCGACGGCTGGCGCCTGGCGCATGCACAGAGCGCGCCGCCGGTCCGCGGCGAGGATCTCGAGCGTACGATTTCGGCCGAGCACGCCTTCCCCGCCTGGGTGCGCGAGCCGCCGGCGCCGGAACCCGTCGCCGCCCGGCCGCTGGCACCGTCGCGCCCGAGCGAGCCGCCGCCGGTGCGCTCGCCGCTCGGCGACGACGACGGTCGCCAGTTCGTGCGCGGCCGGCTGATCCACCGTCTACTCCAGACCCTGCCCGACCTGGCGCCGGCGCGCCGCGCCGACGCCGGCCGGCGCTTCCTGGCGCGCGGCCACCTCGGCCTCAGCCCCGACGAGCAAACGGCGTGGCTCGCCGAAACCCTGCGGGTCATGGACGAGCCGGCGTTCGCCGCCCTGTTCGGCCCGGGCAGCCGCGCCGAGGTGCCGCTGGTCGGCCGGCTGGGCGCGGTCGTCGTCGCCGGCCAAATCGACCGCCTGGCGGTCACCGACGCGGCGGTCCTGATCCTCGACTACAAGACCAACCGGCCGCCGCCCGCGCGGGTCGAGGCGGTCGCCCCGGTCTATCTCAGCCAGCTCGCGACCTACCGCGCGCTGGTACGCCAGATCTATCCGAATCGCCCAGTCCGGGCCGCCCTGCTGTGGACCGACCGGCCCAGCCTGATGGCGGTCCCCGAGGCCCTGCTCGACGAACTGGCCACGAAGATCGGCGCCGGCCCGGGATAGAACCGGCTTCCTCGTGCGTTGCATGCCAGACACGCCCTGGGGCGCCGGAGGCACAGTTGACGCTCATGGGAGCGGCTGCCTAGATATCTCCTCAAGCCGGGTCAGGGGCACAACGGACCGGCCAAACAACAGAAAGAGACCCTCCATGGGCACTAACGCGGTGACCGACGCCAGCTTCGAAACCGATGTTTTGAAGTCGGCAGAGCCGGTCCTGGTGGACTTTTGGGCCGAATGGTGCGGCCCCTGCAAGATGATCGGCCCGGCGCTCGAGGACCTGGCCAAGGACATGGCCGGCAAGGTGACCGTGGCCAAGGTGAACATCGACGACAATCCCGCGACACCGCAGCGCTACGGCGTGCGCGGCATCCCGACCCTGATCCTGTTCAAGGGCGGCCAGGTGGCCGCGACCAAGATCGGCGCGCTGCAGAAGAGCGCGCTCTACAGCTGGGTAGAGTCGGTCCTCTAATCCGAGCGTTACGGGCGGCGGGCGGCGGCGTCTCGAAAGAGCGCCGCCGTCAGTCGTTGTGCGCCAGCACGGTGCCGGCGAGATAGAGCGAGCCGCAGATCAAGATGCGGCCGGGGCCGCGCGCGGCGAGTTCCGCGACCGCGGTCGCGACATCCGCGGTCGCCTGGGCATCGAAACCGGCCGCGCGCGCCTGCGCCGCCAGGCGGTCGCCCGGAATGCCGTTGGCCTCGCCGGGGATCGACACGGTCCGAACGCCGCCGAGCCGGCCCGCGAGGGGCCGCAGGAACGCCACCGGATCCTTGGTGTTGAGCATGCCGAGCACGAGATGCAGCGGCCCGCTCCAGGTCTCGACGGTGCGTGCCAAGGCCTCGCCGGCGCTGGCGTTATGGCCACCGTCGAGCCACAGCTCGACGCCGGCCGGCAGCGCCGCGACCAGCGGGCCGCGGGTGAGGCGCTGCATCCGCGCCGGCCAGCGCACCCCTGCGAGACCCGCGGCGATCGCGCCGGCGTCGAGCCGGAAGCGATCGGCAAGCTGCTCGGCGCACGCCACCGCGGTGCCGGCGTTGGCGATCTGGTGCCAGCCGAGCAGGCCGGGCGGCGGCAGCTCGAGCGTCCAGCGCGTGCCGCGATAGGCGATGCCGGCGGCGGTCGGCGCGACCGACCACTCGATGCCGTGGCGCAGCAGCGGCGCGCCGACCGCCGCGGCCTGCGCGGCGATCACCGCGGCGGCATCGGCGGGCTGCGGCCCGATCGCCGCCGGCACGCCAGGCTTGAGGGTGCCGGCCTTCTCGCCGGCGATTGCCGTGATGGTGTCGCCGAGAAAATGCTGGTGGTCGATCGACACCGGCGTGATCGCGGTGAGCGCCGGCCGCTCGATCACGTTGGTCGCGTCGAGCCGGCCGCCGAGCCCGACCTCGAGCAGCAGCACATCGGCCGCCGTCTCGGCGAAGCCCAGGAACGCCGCCGCGGTGGTGATCTCGAAGAAGGTGATCGGCTCGCCGCCATTGGCGCGTTCGCAACGCTCGAGCAACTCGGACAGCGCCGCGTCGTCGATGATCTGCCCGGCCAGCACGATGCGCTCGTTGAAGCGCACCAGATGCGGCGAGGTGTAGACGTGGGCGCGATAGCCGCCGGCCTCGAGCATCGCCTTGAGGTAGGCGACCAACGAGCCCTTGCCGTTGGTGCCGGCGACGTGCACGACCGGCGGCACGCGCCGGTGCGGGTCGCCGAGCGCCGCGAGCAGCCGGTGCATCCGGTCGAGCGACAAGTCGATGACGCGGGGGTGGAGCTGCTTGAGCCGATCGAGGATCGGATCAGAGAGCGCCAGTCGTACCTCCCGTGTTGACCGGCGGCGCGAGCAGCGCCGGCACGTGCGAGCCGTTGAGCTCGGGCACACGATGGGTCAAGAGGCCGATCACGCGGCCCAGGGTCTCCTTGAGCGTCTTGCGCGGCACGACCATATCGATCATGCCGTGCTCGAGCAGGTACTCGGCGCGCTGGAAGCCCTCGGGCAGCTTCTCCCGGATGGTCTCCTCGATGACGCGCGCGCCGGCGAAGCCGATCACCGCGCCCGGCTCGGCGACCATGACGTCGCCGAGCATCGCGAGCGAGGCACTGACACCGCCGGTCGTCGGATCGGTCAGCAGCACCAGGTAGGGCAGGCCGGCCTCGCGCACCAGCGACACCGCGATCGTGGTGCGCGGCATCTGCATCAGGGACAGGATGCCTTCCTGCATGCGCGCGCCGCCCGACGCGGGAACCACGATGAGCGCGGCGCGCTTCTCGACCGCAAGCGCGGCGGCGCGCAGCACGCCGTCGCCGACCGCGACGCCCATCGAGCCGCCCATGAAGCCGAACTCGAACACCGCGACCACGGCCGGCAGGCCCTCGATGGTGCCGACGCCGACCACCAGCGCGTCGGCGTTGGGGCTCTTGGCCTGCGCCTCCTTGAGGCGCTCGGTGTAGCGCTTGCGGTCGCGGAACTTGAGCGGGTCGACCGGCGCGCGCGCGAGCTCGACGCGCTGGAATCCCGTGTCGAGCAAGAGCTCGAGCCGCCGCTTGGCGTCGAGCCGCAGATGATTGCCGCAGTGGGTGCAGACCCTGAGGTTGGCGTCGAGCTCGCGGTGGAAGATCATCGCGCCGCACGCCGGGCACTTGTCCCACAGATTGTCCGGCACATCGACGGTGCGGCTGACCAGCGCGCGGATCTTCGGCCGCACGAAGTTGGTCAGCCAGTTCATGCGCTGACCGCCTCGTCGCGCATCTCGGCGACGATGCGGCGCGCCGCATCGGCCGGATCGCGCGCGGTCGTGATCGGCCGGCCGACCACCAGCACGTCGGCGCCGAGCCGCACCGCGTCGCCGGGCGTCACCACGCGCTTCTGGTCCTGAGCTTCCGACCACACCGGGCGCAAGCCCGGCACGACCAGCAACGCCGTCGGGCCGAGGCGCTTGCGTAGCAATGCCGCCTCGCGCGCCGAGCACACGATGCCGTCCAAGCCCGACGCCAGGCTGAGATCGGCCAGGCGCTGCGCCTGGTCGGGCAGCGGCCCGTGCTGGCCGACCGTCACGAGATCGTCCTCGCCGAGGCTGGTCAGCACCGTGATGCCGACGACCTTGGGCGGCACCACGCCGCTCGCCGCCGCGCCCTGGCGCGCCGCCGCGATCGCCGCCGCCAGCATCGCGCCGCCGCCCGACGCGTGCACCGTGATGATGGCGACGCCGAGCGCGGCGGCGGCGCTCATGCCGCCCGCGACGGTGTTGGGAATGTCATGGAACTTGAGATCAAGGAAGATCGGCAGACCCTGCTCCTGGATTGCGCGCACGCCGGCCGGGCCGTTGGCGGTGAAGAACTCGAGCCCGAGCTTGACGCCGTCGACCAAACCGCCGAGCTGGCGCGCCAAATGCCGGGCGAGCGCCAGATCGACCGTGTCGAGCGCGCAGAACAGGCGGGCGGCGGGGGCGGCCATCGCGCCGAGGCTTATCGCAGATCGGCCGCCGCTTCAATCATCCCGCCGAGGGTTGACGGTCTCGACCACGCCGGCGAAATGCCGGTCCTTGAGCGTGACGACCACACATTCGTTGGCGATCGCGGTCGCCGCGATGATCATGTCGAGCG